>NZ_JBPQTV010000001.1:0-101948 GCF_051386515.1 Streptomyces sp. URMC 123
CGCACGCGTACGCCATGAGAACTCCGACCCGCTGGACGCCGTCATGGCCCATCTGTTCGCGGTGGCGGCGGCGGAGGAGGCGGCGACTGAGCCGGGGCCGGGGTGAAGCCCGGCTCGACCGATCGGGCCGGGTTACGCGCCGCCGACGACCTCGCGCCCAGTGCGGCGGTCCACGGCGGTGAGCGAGGCACCGTCCGCAGTCATCCGCACACCTCCATGGCCAGCTGCTCCAGGCGGGCGGCGGTCAGCTCCAGCCAGCGCAGGTCCGCTTCCAGGTGGAACAGCGCGTGGTCGCAGATCAGCTGGTCGGCGAGGTCACCGGTGGCCTTGCGACGGGTCAGCTCCCGCATCAGCCGCAGATGCTCCGAGCGCTGGGTGTCCAGCAGCTCGGCGGCGCTGCGGCCGGTGAGCAGCGCGAGGACCACCTTGGTGTAGAGGGTGTTCTGCAGATACGGCTCGGGCTTCTCCGGGGTCGCCAGCCAGCCGGCCACATCGGTGATGCCCGCCTCGGTGATCGCATAGCGCTTGCGCTCCGGGCCACCCCCGGCCTCGATGCCGTCGACCTGAACCAGGCCGTTCTTGAGCAGCCGGGACATCGTCGAGTAGACCTGCCCGTAGTGGAGCGGGCGGTCCTGCCCGAATCGCTCGTCGAAGGCGCGCTTGAGGTCATAGCCGTGACGGGGCCCGGACTCCAGCAACCCCAGCAGTGTGTGCCCGATAGACATGCACCAACTATACACTTCGTGTATACGTGCGGGCGCCCAGTGGCCTGCCCATCGTCACGCTGTGTGTTCAGCGAGCGGCTCCGTACCCGCGCGTGCCCTCTCTCGCCGCCACCCCATGCGAGAGCAGGCGGCAGCCCCTCGCGAGGACCGCTGCGCGATGACCACCGCGAACGTCGCTCCGGTCGGACGGAACCCCGAGCGGATCAGGCCGGCCCCTGGTTGGCCCCACCCGTGGCGGTCATGGCGTTCTTCGCCGCTTCCGTCGCGGCATTACGGGGGCATTCCGGGTTCGCGCACGTCCCCGGGCCCCAGACGGGAACAAACGCTCCCAGAACCTTGCGGCGGCTGACCACGACCGGCCTCACGGGCTGCCCGCAGACCGGGCACTGGTCGGCGGCCGACGTACCGTGCCGTTCACCTTCCCTGGCCATGCCTCCACGGTAAGCCGCCGCCACCGCCTTGGCCAGGCGCGGTGACAGTGGGGTCCCGCCAGATCCTGGCGCCGAAGATTGGCCCACCCCGCATCACGTCCAGGGGCGCGAACCCCAAAACTGGTAGATCTGTCCATAGCACTCATCGGAATCCGCCGGACACAGCGGATCGATGGTGTTCGGCCAGGTGGCGGGCGTTTCAGCCCACCGGCGCTTCCCCCCTCGTCACTCCCCTCGCCTCTTCTTTCGCCCCTCGCCTCACGTCATCCTCCGCTTCGCCCCCACCTCCGCCTCCTCTGCTTCGCCTCCCTTCGCTTCGCCCCTCACGACCTCGACGGTCACGATCCCGACACCAGGAGCTGCCCATGAACCCCGGCTCGCGTGTACTGGCTCTCGGCCACTATCAGCCCGCCACGGTCCTCACCAATGACGACCTGGCGGCGATGGTCGACACCAGTGACGAGTGGATCAGCAGCCGCGTCGGCATCCGGACCCGGCACATCGCCGCGCCCGACGAGACCGTCGACCGGATGGCGGCCGCCGCGGCCGCCAAGGCCCTGGCCGGCAGCGGTCTCTCCGCGGACGAGATCGATCTCGTGCTCGTGGCCACCTGCACCGCCGTGGATCGCAGCCCCAACACGGCGGCCCGCGTCGCCGCCCAGCTGGGCCTGTCCTCCCCCGCCGTCATGGACATCAATGTGGTCTGCGCGGGCTTCACCCACGCGCTCGCCACCGCCGACCACGCCATCCGGGCCGGCTCCGCCACCAAGGCCCTGGTCATCGGCGTCGAGAAGTTCTCCGACGTCACCGACTGGACCGACCGCACGACCTGTGTGCTGGTCGGCGACGGTGCCGGGGCGGCCGTGGTCGTCGCCGCCGAGGAGCCCCGGATCGGGCCGGTGGTCTGGGGGTCGGTGCCGGAGATGGGGCACGCCGTGCGGATCGAGGGCGCCCCCGCCCGATTCGCCCAGGAGGGCCAGTCCGTCTACCGATGGGCCACCACCGCCCTGCCGCCGATCGCCCGCACGGTGTGCGAGCGCGCCGGGGTGCGGCCGGAGGAGCTGGCCGCCGTCGTCCTCCACCAGGCCAATCTGCGGATCATCGAACCGCTCGCCCAGAAGATCGGCGCGGTGAACGCGGTCGTCGCCCGGGATGTCGTCGACTCCGGCAACACCTCGGCCGCCAGCATCCCGCTCGCCCTCGCCAAGCTGGTGGAGCGCGGTGAGATTTCGCCCGGCTCACCCGTCCTCCTCTTCGGCTTCGGCGGCAACCTCTCGTACGCCGGCCAGGTCATCCGCTGCCCCTAGGGCTCAGCTCAGCGGCTGCGCCGTGTGACGAACTCGGCCAGGGACAACAGATCACCCGCCTCTCCGAGGTCCGGAACGGCCCGCGCCAGATGGTCGATGGCCGCCGCCATCCGCACACACGCCTCGCTCTGGGCCCAGTCCCGCCCGCCCGCCGCCTCCACGGCCTCGGCGGCCCGGCGCAGCGCGATGTCGTCCAAGGGCCCCTCGGCGGCATAGAGGGCGGCCAGCTCCGCCGCGGCGGGGCTGTCGGACGTCAGCGCGGCCACCACCGGCAGGGACTTCTTGCGCGCCACGAGATCCGCCCCGGCCGGCTTCCCCGTGGTGGCGGGGTCCCCCCAGATCCCGATCAGATCGTCGATCAGCTGGAACGCGAGCCCCGCGGCCCTGCCGAAGGCGTCCATGGCCTTCACCGCCGCCGGCTCGGCCCCGGCGTACAGCGCGCCGAGCGCGCAGGCGCACCCGAGGAGCGCCCCCGTCTTGGCCTCCGCCATGGACAGGCACTCCTCCAGCGTGACCTCGGGCCGATGCTCGAAGGCACAGTCCGCGTACTGGCCGTCGCACAGCTCCAGCACACAGGCGGAGAGCCGACCGGCCGCCTCCGTGGCCGCCGGGTGAGCGTCCTGGGCCAGTATCCGCACCGCCAGGGCGTGCAGCGCGTCCCCCGCGAGTATCGCGTTGGCCACCCCGAACACGGTCCAGGCCGTGGGCCGGTGCCGACGGGTCCGGTCGTGGTCGATGACGTCGTCGTGCAACAGAGTGAAGTTGTGCACCAGTTCGACCGCCGCGGCGGGCCGCACGGCCTGCTCCGCGCTGTCCGTCCGCCCACTGACCGCCCGCGCCGCCGCCAGCACCAGCGCCGGCCGAATCGCCTTGCCCGCATGGCCCGACGTGGGTAAACCGTCCGCGTCCTGCCAGCCGAAGTGATACGCGGCGATGCGCCGCATCGATTCCGGCAGCGACCGCACCGCGCCTCTCAGCACCGGGTCCACCGCCGTCCGTGACCGCTCCAGAAGATCCGCGGCCTCCCGCCCCTCCCGGTGCTGCGTAAACGTGTCCATACCCCGCCCCCCCCTGCTCTGCTTCGCGCGGCATGCGCTGTCCCGCAATTCATCGTGGCAGCAACGCGCTTCGGCGGGCCACTACACAAATGGGTGGGAATAGATCACGCCCTCGCGGAGAAGGCCAGGGGCTCGCGGAGAAGGTCGAGGGCCTCCCCAGCCGGGCTCGAGTGACACACTTCCGGCCCCCTAATACGCATGGGCCATGCAACTTTCCTAGAGTGGGGCCCATGCGGCTGACGAAGTTCACCGACCTGGCGCTGCGCGTGATGATGCGCCTGGCGGTCGGCGACAGCGACCTGCCCACGACCCGGGAGGTCGCCGGGGTGATGCGGGTGCCGTACACCCACACCGCCAAGGTCGTCTCCCGGCTGCAGCACCTCGGGCTGGTCGAGGCCCGGCGGGGACGGGGCGGTGGACTGACGCTCACGGCGGCCGGCCGCACGGCTTCCGTGGGGCGGCTCGTTCGTGAACTGGAGGGGGTGGGGGACGTCGTGGAGTGCGAAGGCGCCACACCCTGCCCGCTGCGCTCGGCCTGCCGTCTGCGGGGCGCCCTCCGCGGGGCCCAGGAGGCGTTCTTCGCGACGCTGGACCCCCTCACTGTCGAGGAACTGGTGGAGTCGCCCACGCGGCCGCTGCTGCTCAGCCTCACCGGACACTCCTCCGCGCCACCGGGCTGAGCCCGGCCCGCCCGCGGCCTGCCCGCCCTCCCCGCCGCGCCCCATCCGCGGCGGAGCAGCGACCGGCACGGGGAGCGGAGCGGGGACCGGAACGACGGTCGCAGCGGCGACCGGAGCAGCCGACCGGAACATCCCACCGAACCACAGATCCAGGCCCGCCGAAATACGCATCTGACATACTCATTAAAGGAGCCGCCATGCTGTCCCCGGAGTCCGTCGCGACCGTGCGCGCCACCCTCCCGGCCGTCGGCGCCGCCATCGACACCATCACCGAACGGTTCTACGACCGGCTCTTCGCCGCCCATCCCGATCTTCTGCGCGATCTGTTCAACCGCGGCAACCAGGCGTCGGGCAGCCAGCGCCAGGCCCTCGCCGGGTCGATCGCCGCCTTCGCCACCGCGCTCGTCGAACGGCCGGAGACCCGCCCGGACACGATGCTCTCCCGCATCGCGCACAAGCACGCCTCCCTCGGCATCGCCCCGGACCAGTACGGCATCGTCCACACCCATCTGTTCGCGGCCATCGCCGAGGTCCTGGGCGCCGCGGTGACCGACGAGGTCGCGGCCGCCTGGGACGAGGTCTACTGGCTGATGGCCAACGCGCTCATCGCCATCGAGGCCCGGCTCTACGCGGAGCGAGGCGTGCTCGCCGGCGACAGCTGGCGCCCCTGGGAGATCACCGAACGGATCGAGGAGACGCCGGATGTGGCCACGTTCCGGCTGCGCCCGGCCGACGGACGCCCCGCACCGGGTTTCGCCCCCGGCCAGTACGTCTCCGTACGCGTCACCCTCCCCGACGGCGCCCGGCAGATCCGTCAGTACAGCCTGTCGAGCGCCCCGGGCTCGCCCGTACGGTCGATCACCGTGAAACGGGTGCACGGCCGGGGTGCGCCGGACGGCGAGGTGTCCCACCACCTGCACGCGCGGGCACGCGTGGGCGACCGCCTCGAGCTCTCGCCCCCGTACGGCGATCTGACCCTCGACGGCCTCGACCCCGAGAGCCCCCTACTGCTCGTCTCGGCCGGCATCGGCTGCACGCCGATCCTGGCAATGCTCGAACACCTGGCCGACATCGGGCATCAGGGGGCGGTGACCGTCGTCCACGGCGACCGCTCCCCCGCCGAGCACGCTCTGCGCGTGGACCACCAGGTGTTCACCACCAAGCTGGCGCGGGGCACGGCGCACTTCTGGTACGAGCGGCCGGACGGTACGTGGCCGGCCGACCGCACCGGGCTCGTCGACCTGTCGGGCATCGAGCTGCCCGACGGAGTACGGGCCTACCTCTGCGGCCCCCTGCCCTTCATGCGAGCCGTGCGGGCACAGTTGCTGGCTCGTGGCGTGCCCGCCGCCGATGTGCACTACGAGGTGTTCGGCCCGGACCTCTGGCTCGGTCAGGACTGACGGCGCCGGAACTGGCGACAGTACTGGGCGCGCGGTGCGGCGAGGGGCCGGGGGCTCGAACGCCTCGGGCGGAGAGCGCGGGTACCCATGGCACGCTGCCCGCGCTCACCCGTCCGGCTCCCGCCGGGATGTGCCGGGCGGCGGACGCTGATGGGCTCGTGCCATGCGTCCTCGTCAGCTGGCCGCAGGCCCCTTGGACTGGTCGCTGATCCACGGCGCGGTCCCCCTGGTCGTGCAGGTCGTGGGGTTCTGTGCCCTGGTGGCGCTCTGCTTCTCCCGGGACCGGGCGTGGCTGCTGCGCTGGGGGCCGGTGGCGGTGGTGCTGGCGGGGGTGCTCACCCTGCTGCTGAAGGTCACCGTGGAGGACTGGTGGCAGCCCTTCCCCGACGAGCTCCCCCTGGAGGTCGTCGTCTGGCTGGGAGTGGCGATCCTCGGGGTCTGCCTGGCGGCCTTCCGGCTGCCGCGGCTGCGCTGGCGGTCGCGCGCCGCGGCCGCCGTCGCCGCGGCGCTGGTGGTGCTCCTCGGGCTGTCCGGGATCAACCGCCACTTCGCGCAGTACCCGACGCTCCGCACCATGCCCGGCCCGTGGGCGGACCAGACGGTCGACCTCGCCGCGGCCATCGGCAGCCGCAAGCCCCTGCTGCGCGTGCCCGAGGGGAAGCGCCTCGCGGAGATCTGGCACCCTCCGGCAGGACTGCCCACGGAAGGGACCCTGTCCAAGACGCCCGTGCCGGGTACGAAGTCGGGCTTCGCGGCTCGTGACGCCTATGTCTACCTTCCGCCCGCCTATCGGGCCGACCCCCGCCCGGCTCTGCCCGTACTGGTGCTCACCACCGGCCAGCCCGGCTCCCCGGAGGACTGGGTGAACTCCGGTCAGCTCAAGGGCATGATGGACGCCTTCGCCGCCGCCCACGGCGGTCTGGCCCCGGTCGTGGTGGTCGCCGACGCGCTCGGCTCCACCTTCGCCAACACGCTGTGCATGGACTCCCGCATCGCCAAGGCGCAGACGTATCTGGCGGAGGACGTCCCGGACTGGATTCGCGCCAACCTCCAGGTTGCCGCGGACCGGACCGGCTGGGCGACGGCCGGCTACTCCTTCGGCGGCACCTGCTCGGTCCAGCTCGCCGTCAACGCTCCCCAGGTGTACGGGCGCTTCATCGACATCGCGGGGCAGGCGGAGCCGACCCTGGGCAGCCGCTCCAAGACGATCGACACCGCGTTCGGCGGCGACGGCGCCGCCTACGCGAGGGTCAACCCGCTGGACGTCCTGGCGCGCACCCGGTTCCCCGACACGGCGGGCGTGTTCGTCGCCGGCGCCGACGACCGCTCCTCGGCCACCGAACAGCGCACGGTCCACGAAGCGTGCCGGAAGGCGGGCATGCGGGTCTCGTTCGTGACCCTGCCGGGCGGGCACAGCTGGCAGGTGTGGCGGCCCGGCCTCCAGACCCAACTCGACTGGCTGGCCCGGGAGACGCGGCTGATGCCATGACGGGCACGCCACCGCACGCGCGCCGGATTTCCCGCGAATGACGCTCGATAAACGGGTTTCCTGAGGATGCCCACCTCGGCGGGGCCCCGTGACCGGGACCGCTCCACCGGCGTTGGGCGTACGGAATCCGGACGCCACGGCATTCGTGCCGCGATTGCGGCAGCGGTTCACGGCCGGAAGCACGAATATCTCCACAGGGGCCGTGATACGGCCGAGGATAGGCGCGCCCGTTACCGCGATACGGGTGTGCCGGGGCAATGCCGCCGAAGGGCGGGAACCGGCTCCGGCCAATAGCGCGGAACAGCGCCGAAGCATCTCGTGAACACCTCATATGAGTATGGGTCCGCGTGTGGTCAGCGGGTCTCCGGTCGGGTACAAGCAGAATGAGAGGCAGCCCGCGTCAGGCGGGCGCCGCGCTCTGCGAAGGAGGCGGCATGGCCCCACCCATGTCCGCGAACCGATTTCTGGAGATGCTCAAGCGCGAAGGCCTCAAGGTCGTCGAGGTCGGAGACTGGCGCAATCACAACCGCAATCACGTCGGCCCCTGGGGCCCCGTCCACGGCGTGATGATCCATCACACCGTCACCAAGGGCACCGCGGCCACCGTACGGATCTGCCGCGACGGTTACGCGGGCCTGCCCGGTCCGCTCTGCCATGGCGTCATCGCCAAAGACGGAACGATTCACCTCGTCGGCTACGGAAGAGCCAACCACGCCGGCGCGGGAGACGACGACGTCTTACGCGCCGTCATCGCCGAGAGCTTCCCGCTTCCGCCGGACAATGAGACCAACACCGACGGAAACCGCCATTTCTACGGTTTCGAGTGCGAGAACCTCGGAGACGGCAAGGACCCCTGGCCCGCCGCACAGCTCGAAGCCATCGAGCAGGCGTCGGCGGCGGTCTGCCGTCACCACGGCTGGACCGAGCGGTCCGTGATCGGGCATCTCGAATGGCAGCCCGGGAAGATCGACCCCCGCGGCTTCACCATGAGCGCGATGCGGACACGCATCCGCGATCGGTTGTCATGAGCACTACTGGTGACATCCGGGTGCACCGCCGGATGATCACCACCGGGTGATCGCCGCCCGGTCCCGCGCGACAATGGACGTGTGACCGGCGCGCACCCATCGATCCCCCCACCCCCCGACCTCGGCCGGCTGCGGCCGCGACTGCCGTCGCCCCTCCAGCCGGTCGAGGACGAGCGCTTCGAGCAGTACGGAGTGAGCCTGCTGCTCAAGCGGGACGATCTGATCCATCCGGAGCTGCCCGGCAACAAGTGGCGCAAGCTCGCGCCGAATCTGCGCACCGCCCTCGCCGAGGGCCGCTCCACCCTGCTCACCTTCGGCGGGGCCTACTCCAACCACCTGCGCGCCACCGCCGCGGCGGGGCGCCTGCTGGGCCTGGCCACCGTCGGCGTCGTCCGGGGAGCCGAGCTCGCCGACCGCCCGCTCAACGACTCCCTGGCCCACTGCGTCGCCAACGGCATGCGACTGGTCTTCATCGACCGCGCCACCTACCGCCGCAAGGCCGAGCCCGAGGTGACGGCCCGGCTGTGCGCGCGGTTCGACGACGCCTTCGTGATCCCGGAGGGCGGCAGCAACGCGGCGGCGGCCGCGGGCTGCGCGGAGCTCGGCCGGGAGCTGCGGGGAGCGGCGGACGTGGTCGCCGTCGCCTGCGGCACGGGCGGCACGCTCGCCGGCCTGGCCGCCGGTCTGGCGCCGGAGCAGCGCGCCCTGGGCTTCCCCGTCCTCAAGGGCGGATTTCTCGACAAGGAGATAGAGCGGCTCCAGCGAGAGGCCTTCGGCGGCCGTACGGGCACATGGCGGCTCGACGACCGCTTCCACTGCGGCGGCTACGCCAAGGTGCCCGAGGAACTCGACGCGTTCTGCGCGGACTTCGGCGAGCGGCACGGTCTGTCCGTGGACCGGATCTACGTCGGCAAGATGCTGCACGGCCTGCTGACCCTCGCCAGCGAGGGCGCCTTCCCCCGGGGCACGGCCCTCGCGGCCGTGGTGACCGGCACCGCCGATCAGGCCGTCTCCTCCCGATAGGCCGCCGCCTCCTCGAGATCCAGCCTCCGCAACAGCGTCCGCAGCATCTCGTCGTCGATGCGCCGCTGATCGCGCAGGGCGACGAAGACCTGGCGCTCCGCCGCGATCACCTCGCGGGCGAGCCGCCGATACGTGTCGTCCGCGGACTCCCCGGTGACCTCGTTGACCGCTCCGAGGCGCTCCCAGACGGCGTTGCGCCGCCGCTCCAGCGCCGTGCGCAGCCGGTCCTCCAGGGGGCGCGGCAGGGCGTTGCGCGGGTCGGCGAGGAGCGCGTCGAGCCGCCGCCGCGCCGCGTTCGACGCCTCGCTCTGCGCCTGGGCCTCCAGCAGGGTCTCCGTCTGGCGGTCCCTGCCGGGCAGGCGGAGCAGCCGGATCAGCGGGGGCAGCGTCAGCCCCTGGAGGACCAGGGTGCCCAGGACGGCGCAGAAGGTCAGGAACAGGATCAGCTCGCGGGCCGGGAACGGCCCGCCGCCGTGGACCGTCTCGGGGATGGAGAAGGCGATCGCCAGCGAGACCACGCCGCGCATTCCGGCCCAGGACACCACGAAGGGGTGCGTCCAGGGCAGCCTCTCACCGACACCGCCCGGATCGCCGGCACCGCCCGGGCCGCCGACACCGCCCGGGCCGCCGGCACCGCCCTGCCCGTCGCGGCCCGTCCGGCGGCGGGACAGCAACCGGCCGGGGAGGTAGGTCGCCGGATAGACCCAGACGAACCGGGACACGATCACGGCGAGCAGAACGGCGACGGCGTACCAGACCGCCTCCAACGCCGCGTACTCCCCGAGGCCCCGCAGCACGATCGGCAGCTGCAACCCGATCAGCGCGAAGACGACCGACTCCAGGACGAAGGCGACCATGGTGAACACCGCGGCCTCCTGGAGCCGGGTGGCGAAGTCGACCTGCCAGGAGCGGTGGCCGAGGAAGAGACCGACGACCACCACGGCCAGGACTCCCGAGGCGTGCACCTGCTCCGCCGCCGCGTACGCCGCGAAGGGGATGAGCAGCGAGAGGGTGTTCTGGAGCAGGGAGTCGCGCAGCCGGGTGCGCAGCCAGTGCAGCGGCACCATGAGCAGCAGCCCGACCCCGGCGCCACCGAGGGCCGCCAGGGCGAACTCCGTCAGGCCCCCGGACCAGCTCGCTCCCTCACCGACCGCGGCCGCCAGGGCCACTTTGTACGCGGTGATCGCGGTCGCGTCGTTGACGAGCGACTCGCCCTGGAGAATCGTCGTGATTTTGCTGGGCAGCCCGATGCGGCGGGCGATGGCCGTGGCCGCCACCGCGTCGGGCGGCGCGACCACGGCCCCCAGCACCAGCGCGGCGGTGAGCGGCAGGCCCGGCACCACCAGATACGCCACGTATCCGACGGCGAGCGTGGCGAACAGGACATAGCCGACGGAGAGCAGCGCCACGGGCCGCACATTGGCCCTCAGCCCCAGATAGGAGCTGTCGAGGGCCGCCGTGTGCAGCAGGGGCGGCAGCAGCAGGGGGAGCACGATCTCCGGATCGAGGGCGTACTCCGGCACCCAGGGCAGGGAGGAGACGGCGAGTCCGGCGGCCACCAGCAGCAGGGGCGGGGGCACGGGGGTGCGGCGGGCCGCGCCGGCGACCGCCGCGCTTCCCGCGACCAGTATGAGCAAGGGCAGTGCGTTCATGACCCGTCGTCCCCCGTCGCCGCGATCCCGTCCGTCCCTCGATCTACCCTGGCCATCATGAGCGACTGTCCGCATATCGCAGAGTTGCCGCGCCCCGAGCCGGCACCCCTGACCGACACCTGCCCGGAATGTCAGGCGGCCGGCAGCCACCCCGTCCATCTGCGACTCTGCCTGAGCTGCGGACACGTGGGGTGCTGCGACTCCTCGCCCCTGCGGCACGCCAGTCGGCACCACGAGGACACCGGGCACCCGGTGATGCGCAGTTTCGAGCCCGGCGAGAGCTGGCGCTGGTGCTTCGTCGACCAGCGGATCATCGGAACGGATCACTGAGCTCCGCGCCGGCCGGTCAACGCGAGCACCGCCGTCGCGAATTGGGCCCGCAGCCCTCTAGCCACTGTCCGTACCCATAGGCGTACAATATGTAACGCTGAGTGATGCACGGACGCCAGTGACGCCCTCGACGGCGGCCATGCTCGTCCCAGAAGACACCGGCCCACAGATCGCGATAGCGTCGCTGCCGAACCATGCGCCGTGCCGGCCCCGAAGCCCCCCTTCCGCAGGGGCCCCGGACCGGCATCGGGAACAGCTCAACCAGTTTGTGTCACCTTGGAGGTGAGGGTGTCCCAGATCGCAGGCGAGCCCGGGACCCAGGACTTCGTGGAAGTCCGGCTGCCGGCCGCGGGTGCCTACCTGTCGGTGTTGCGTACGGCCACGGCCGGACTCGCGGCCCGTTTGGACTTCACCCTCGACGAGATCGAGGATCTGCGCATCGCCGTGGACGAGGCGTGCGCGATCCTGCTCCAGCAAGCCGTGCCGGGGAGCGTGCTCAGCTGCGTCTTCCGGCTGGTGGGGGACGCGCTGCGGGTCACGGTGTCCGCCCCCACCACCGATGGCCGCGCCCCCGAGCGGGACACCTTCGCCTGGACCGTGCTCTCGGCGCTCGCCGGAGAGGTCGATTCGACGGTGGCCGATGACCGTACGGTCAGCATCAGTCTGCACAAGAAGCGCGGCGCGGGTCCCGGCCAGCCGTGACGGACGGGACGGGCAGGCCGGTGCAGAACGAGAGGCTCAGCGCGCGGGTGATGCCCGGTGCGGCCATCCCGGAGCAGCAGCAGGCGGAGCGGGCGGACCACATGGACCAGCAGCAGCGGCAGGGCGCACAGGACTCGCGGGCCCCGCAGGGGGCGCGTGAGCCGCGAGAGTCTTCCGAGTCCGCCGAGGCCCAGGAGCTCCCCGGCGTTCCGGACCCCCATGACCGCAGCGGCGCCCGTGCCCTCTTCATCCAGCTGCGCAAGCTGCCGGACGGCTCCCCGGAACGGGCGGAGCTGCGCAATCATCTGGTGCGGATGCATCTGCCCCTGGTGGAGCACCTCGCCCGCCGCTTCCGCAACCGGGGCGAGCCGCTGGACGACCTGACGCAGGTCGCCACCATCGGGCTGATCAAGTCCGTCGACCGCTTCGACCCGGAGCGCGGGGTGGAGTTCTCCACCTACGCCACGCCCACGGTCGTCGGGGAGATCAAGCGCCACTTCCGCGACAAGGGCTGGGCGGTGCGCGTGCCGCGCCGGCTCCAGGAGCTGCGGCTCTCGCTGACCACCGCGACGGCCGAGCTCTCCCAGCAGCACGGCCGCTCGCCCACCGTCCATGAGCTGGCCGAGCACCTGGGCATCTCCGAGGAGGAGGTGCTGGAGGGGCTGGAGTCCGCGAACGCCTACAGCACCCTCTCCCTGGACGTGCCGGACACCGACGACGAGTCGCCGGCGGTCGCGGACACCCTGGGCGCCGAGGACGACGCCCTCGAGGGCGTGGAGTACCGCGAGTCGCTCAAGCCGCTGCTGGAGGAGCTGCCGCCGCGGGAGAAGAAGATCCTGCTGCTGCGGTTCTTCGGCAACATGACCCAGTCCCAGATCGCGCAGGAGGTCGGCATCTCCCAGATGCACGTCTCACGGCTGCTGGCCCGCACGCTGGCCCAGCTGCGGGACAAGCTCCTGGTCGAGGAGTGACGGGCCGAGGCGTGACGGGCCAGCGAGTGACGGCCCGAGGAGCGACGGTTCGAGGACCGATAGTGACGCCCGACGTGCGCCCCTAGGCGTCGGTGACGCCGATGCCCAGGGCGCGGGTGGCGGTCGGGTTGATCAGCAGGACCAGTACGGTCGCGGCGGCGACGGCCAGCGCCACGCCCGCGGCGACCAGCGCGCCACCGGTGTCCACGAGCGTCCACACCACGGGGACGGCCATCAGCTGAGTGATCAGTGCCGGTCCGCGGCTCCAGCGCCGGCACAGCAGCAGCCCGCGCGCCGCGACGAGCGGCAGCGCGGCCAAGGCCAGCAGCGTCAGGCCACCGGTCTCGGCCTGGCGGGGGCTGTCGGGGTCGCCGAGGAGCCCCATCACCAGCAGATAGACCCCGAGGGCGGCCAGTGCCAGCCCCTCGACGCCGGCGAGCGCCGCGGCGGCCGTCAACCGCGCCGGGCGCGGTTCGGCGGGGGCACGGTCGGGGGTCGGCTTCTGCTCACTGCTCATCCCAGCAGGGTAGCCCGCGCCCTCGGGGACACCGCCGGGACATCAGGGGACGCGGGCTGGGCCGCCGTACCGGCAGGTAGGTAGTCTGCTGGGCATGCGTGCACTCCTCGTGGTCAATCCGGCGGCAACGACGACGAGTGCCCGCACCCGGGACGTCCTGATCCACGCCCTGGCCAGCGATCTCAAGCTGGAGGTGGCGACCACGGAGTACCGGGGACACGCCCGGGACCTCGCCCGGCAGGCCGCCGAGGGCGGCGAGACCGAGCTCGTCGTGGCGCTCGGCGGCGACGGCACCGTCAACGAGGTCGTCAACGGGCTGCTGCACCACGGCCCCGCCCCGGAGGCGCTCCCCCGGCTCGCCGTGGTGCCCGGCGGCTCCACCAATGTGTTCGCCCGTGCCCTGGGGCTGCCCAATGAGGTCGTGGAGGCGACCGGGGCACTGCTGGACGCGCTGCGCGACCGGAGCGAGCGGACCGTCGGGCTGGGGCTGGCGTCGGGCACTCCGGGCACCGACGACGAGGCGGCACCCGCCCGCTGGTTCACCTTCTGCGCCGGCCTCGGGTTCGACGCCGGCGTCGTGGGCCGGGTCGAACAACAGCGCGAGCGCGGCAAGCGCTCGACCCATGGTCTCTACGTGCGCCAGGTGGTCCGGCAGTTCTTCGGCGAGCAGCACCGGCGGCACGGCCCCATCACCCTGGAGCGCCCCGGCGAGGAGCCGGTCGACGGGCTGGTGCTGTCGATAGTCTGCAACACCGCCCCCTGGACCTATCTGGGCAATCGCCCGGTGTACGCCTCGCCCGAGGCGTCCTTCGACACGGCCCTGGACATCTTCGGGCTCCACCGGCTCTCCACGGCGGCCGCCACCCGTTCGATCGCCCAGTTGCTCACCTCCTCCCCGGAGCGCGGACCGCGCGGAAAGCACGCCCTGTCGCTGCACGATCTGACGGACTTCACCTTGCAATCCCAGGTGCCTCTGCCCTTTCAGATGGACGGCGACCACCTAGGGCTCCGTACGAGCGTGACGTTCACAGGCGTACGCCGTGCACTGCGTGTGATTGTGTGAGCGGAAGGGACGAAAGTCCTTTCACTCGAACGTTTAGGCCAGCCTCCACCCCCTGGAAGTACGGCTGTGACGGAGGCGACACCAAGGATTCAAAAAAAACTTTCCAGAAGGGGTTGTATCCGCCGCCGAGGTTTGCGAGTCTCTTCATGGCGATCGGGACGGCCTCGCACATGGCCCCCTTGAGAGCCCGAATCCTCCCCCTCTTCCCACTGGGACCGCACCAGGCAACTGGACGTCGGCCCCTTCCCTTGCGGGGGGATTCGTGAAAGCGTTCACATTCACAAGCAACCACCGCAACACAAGGAGATGGAGCAGCCATGGACTGGCGTCACCGCGCCGTTTGCCGCGAGGAAGACCCCGAGCTCTTCTTCCCCATCGGCAACACCGGTCCTGCGCTGCTGCAGATCGAGGAAGCCAAGGCCGTCTGCCGTCGCTGCCCCGTCATGGAGCAGTGCCTGCAGTGGGCGCTGGAGTCCGGCCAGGACTCCGGCGTGTGGGGTGGCCTCAGCGAGGACGAGCGCCGCGCTATGAAGCGCCGCGCCGCTCGCAACCGGGCGCGCAACGCCAGCGCCTGACACACCCCTGTGCCAGGGCGGCGCGTGTGCCTCAGCAGCGGTTATCGCTGACGGCCCGTACGCACCTCCCGTCCCCCGAGCCGCAGCGCGCAGTATCCACATGCGTATCGCGACATAAGCTTCTGAGCCCTCGGGTTCGTACTTCATCAGTACGGACCCGAGGGCTCAGCGCTGTTCGCGGTCAGTTCTTCTCGCCGCGCACGGGGATGTCGAGCAGAACGCGAGTGCCGCCCTCCGGCACCGGCACCATGTCGAAGGTTCCGCCCAACTCCCCCTCCACCAGTGTTCGTACGATCTGCAAGCCGAGGTTTCCGGCGACCTGAGGGTCAAAGCCGGAGGGCAGTCCGCGGCCGTCGTCCTGGACGGTCACGAGCAGGCGGGCGTCCGTACGGGTGCCGCCGCGGACCGCGGTGACCTCCACCGTGCCCGTCTCCCCCGGCCCGAACCCGTGCTCCAGTGCGTTCTGCAGGATCTCGGTGAGCACCATCGACAGGGGCGTGGCGACCTCCGCGTCCAGGATGCCGAAGCGGCCCGAGCGGCGGCCCGCGACGCGTCCCGGCGAAATCTCCGCGACCATGGCCAGCACGCGATCGGCGATCTCGTCGAACTCGACCCGCTCGTCCAGATTCTGCGAGAGCGTCTCGTGCACGATGGCGATCGAGCCGACCCGGCGGACGGCCTCCTCCAGAGCCTCGCGCCCCTGGTCGGACTCCATCCTGCGGGCCTGGAGGCGCAGTAGGGCCGCGACGGTCTGGAGGTTGTTCTTCACTCGGTGGTGGATCTCCCGAATGGTGGCGTCCTTGGTGATCAGCTCGCGCTCACGGCGGCGCAGTTCGGTGACGTCGCGCAGCAGGACGAGGGAGCCGATGCGGGTGCCCTTGGGCTTCAGCGGGATGGCCCGCAGCTGGACGACGCAGTCGTTGTTCTCCACCTCGGTCTCCCGCGGCGCCCAGCCGCTCGCGAGGGTGACCAGCGCTTCGTCCACCGGGGCCCGCGAGGGGGCGAGCTCCGCGGTGGCCTGGCCCAGGTGGTGGCCGACGAGATCGGCGGCGAGCCCCAGCCGGTGGTAGGCGGAAAGGGCGTTGGGGCTGGCGTACTGGACCACGCCCTCGGCGTCCAGCCGGATGAGGCCGTCGCCGACGCGCGGCGAGGCGTCCATGTCGACCTGCTGGTCGGGGAAGGGAAAGGCGCCCGCGGCGATCATCTGCGCCAGGTCGGAGGCGCTCTGCAGATAGGTCAGTTCGAGCCGGCTGGGGGTCCGTACGGTCAGCAGGTTGGTGTTGCGGGCGATGACGCCGAGGACGCGGCCCTCCCGGCGGACCGGAATGGACTCCACCCGCACCGGCACTTCCTCACGCCACTCGGGGTCGCCCTCCCGGACGATCCGCCCCTCGTCGAGCGCGGCGTCCAGCATGGGCCGGCGGCCCCGGGGCACGAGGTGGCCCACCATGTCGTCCTGGTACGAGGTGGGGCCGGTGTTCGGCCTCATCTGCGCCACGGAGACATAGCGGGTGCCGTCCAGGGTCGGAACCCACAGCACGAGGTCGGCGAAGGAGAGGTCGGAGAGCAACTGCCACTCCGAGACCAGCAGGTGCAACCACTCCAGGTCGGCGTCGTCGAGGGCGGTGTGCTGGCGTACGAGATCGTTCATGGACGGCACACCGGCGAGCCTACCCGGGTGGCGCGCGGACACGTTTCTTCACAGTGTGTGACCGGTTCCGCCGAGCGAAGCGGTCACCGCTCCTCGGAAAACGGTCGTTTTTCGCCGGGAAAACCATGGACAGTGACGAATGGTCTAGTCCACAATGGTCGATGCTTCACTCTTTCGGGCGCTAGCCTCTAGGCTCGGCCTTCAGGCCGCGGCGCGAAGGGGCGAAGCGGCCGGAAGCGCGACCGAGGCACTCCGTCTCGCGCGCTTCATCCGTTACGCCGGCGCTCTCTCCGAGCGACGCACCCATGACCCCGCCCTCCCCGCACAGGAGGGCGGACGAGGCCCGACGCGCATTCCGCCCTGACTGCGCCACGGCCTCCTGGTCGGCCCGATCCGCCGCGGGGCCCGCACGCCCCGCACCGCTGACGGGCCGACGTCGATTCGGGCTGCGGTGCCGGGCAGGTTGAGGGTCCTGCCCGTGCGCCGCGGCCCGATGTACGTTTGCGTCCGGGCCGCCCCGCCGGCCGTCAGCCCCGGCGCCGCTCCGGCCAGACCCGCATCGCGGTGCGCGCGACACCTTCCAGGGTCGTACGGTCCGCTCCGTCCCGCGCCTGCTGGGACATCCCGCCGATGACCGCGGCCGTGAACACGGCCAGACCGTGCGCGTCGGTGTCGGCGGGCAACTCCCCCGCCACGACATCCGCCCGGATGCGGGCCTCGATCCGGTCGACGTTGGCCCTGCGGCGCTCCGCGAGGCCCTCCCCCACATCCGCGGACTGTGGGGTGCAGTTGGTCGCGGCGCTGGCCACCAGGCAGCCGCGGGGGTACCCGGGGAGGGTGTGCTGCGCGGCCGTCTCGCGCAGCAGTCGCTCCACCGCCCGGCGGGCGGTCGGCTCCTCCTCGAGCGCCGCCTGGACGTAGCCGCCGAAGTCCCGCACGTACGCCTCGACGGCCTCCTCGAAGAGCGTCTTCTTGTCACCGAAGGCGGCGTAGAGACTCGGGGCCTTGATCTCCATGGCCCGGGTGAGATCGGCGATGGACACCGCCTCGTAGCCGCGGTCCCAGAACTCCATCAGGGCCGCCTTGAGCGCCGCCTCGCGATCGAAGGAACGCGGTCGCCCCCGCTTGCTCGTCGTCGCCATGCGCCCATCCTAAGCCGCGGCGAGATTTTCTGTAGCGAGCGATAGGAAATGCTGCTACGGTCTTTCTGTAACGACTCCTACAGAAGAAGAGGGGGGCGCGGCCATGGGCACGCTCACGGGTAAGACGGCGCTGGTCACCGGCGGCAGCAGGGGAATCGGGCGGGGCATCGCCGAGCGGCTGGGCCGGGACGGCGCCCTGGTCGGCGTGCACTACGGGCGGGACGAGACGGCGGCGAAGGAGACGGTGTCGGCCATCGAGGCCGCCGGTGGGCGGGCCTTCCCCCTCAGGGCGGAGCTGGGGCCGGCCGGTGACGCCGAGGCGCTGTGGGCGGCGTTCGACGAGGGGCTCGCGCGCCTCGGGGCCGCTCCGGGCCTGGACATCCTGGTCAACAACGCCGGGATCGACGGAGTCCGGGAGCGGATCGAGAACGTCTCGGCGGACGACTTCGACCGGATCTTCGCGATCAACGCCAAGGCGCCTTTCTTCATCACCAAACTGGGCCTGGAGCGCCTGCGGGACGGCGGTCGGATCGTCAATGTGTCCACGGGGCTGACCCATGGCGCGGCCATGCCGGAGCTGATCACCTACTCCATGACCAAGGGCGCGCTCGACGTCTTCACCGCGACGCTGGCCAAGCAGCTCGCTCCCCGGGGGATCACGGTGAACGCGGTGGCGCCGGGTGTCATCGACACCGATATGAACGCCGGCTGGCTGCGCGGCAGCGCGGAGGCCTGGGAGCAGGCCTCCGCGATGTCGGCCTTCGGGCGGGTGGGTGAGCCGCGGGACGTCGCCGACATCGCGGCGTTCCTCGCCTCCGACGACAGCCGCTGGATCACGGGGCAGTGGATAGACGCCACGGGCGGCACGCTGCTCTGAGGCGTGGCACCGGGCCCCGGGGCGCTGATGCCGCGCTCTGAGGCGTGGCGCGGGGCTCCGAGGCGCTGATGCCGCAAGCGCGTCGGCCCCCGCTCCACCGGGGGAGCGAGGGCCGACGGCAGCGGTTCGGGTCAGCGGGTCTCGGTGACCTTCGCCAGGGCGCGGGGGGCGTCCGGGTCCTGGCCACGGGCGATGGTGACCTCGTACGCCAGCATCTGCAGCGGGAGGATCTCCAGGATCGGCTGGACCTCCTCGGCCACACCCTCGGTGGGCAGGGCGAAACCGGCCGAGGCCTTGGCCACCTCGGACTGGCTGCCGATCACGACCAGGTCGGCGCCTCGGCCACGGAGCCGGTCGAGCACAGGCTGGAGTGCCTCGCCGCCCTTGCCGTCAGTGACGATCGCGATCACCGGCGAGATGTTGTCGACCATGGCGAGCGGGCCGTGGAGCAGGTCGGCGCCGGAGTAGGAGAGCGCGGGGATGTAGCTGGTCTCCATCAGCTTCAGCGCGGCCTCCTTGGCCGTGGGGTAGCCGTAGCCGCGGGAGGTGAGCACCATGCGCTCGGCGAAGCGGTAGCGGCCGGCCAGCGCCTTGACCTCGTCCTTGCGGTCGAGGATCTGCTGGGCGAGCTCGGGCAGGGCCTTGGCGGCGGAGCCGTCGCCACCGCGCAGGCCCTCGACGAAGAGGTAGAGCGCCAGCAGCTCGGCGGTGTAGGTCTTGGTCGCCGGCAGGGCCTTCTCGGGACCGGCCAGCACGTCGATGTGGAACTCCGAGACCGCGGCCAGCGGGGAGTCGGCGTTGTTGGTCACCGCGAGGGTGATGGCGCCCGCCTCACGGGCCGCCTTGGTGGAGGCCACCAGGTCCGGGGAGCCGCCGGACTGGCTGACGGTGATGACCAGCACATCGGTGAGGTCCGGCTGGGCGCCGTACGCCGTGGTGGTGGACATGGAGGTCAGACCGCAGGGCTTGCCCAGCCGCACCTCGAGGAGGTACTTCGCGTACAGCGCGGCGTTGTCGGAGGTGCCGCGCGCGGTCAGCAGCACGAAGCGGGGGTTGCGTGCCGCGACCTGCTCGGCGACCTCGCGGATCTTCGGCGCGCCCTCGTCGAGGATGCGACGCAGCACCGCGGGCTGCTCGGCCATCTCGCCGGACATGATCCGGCCCGGCTGCTCGCTGTGCTGGGTCGGAGTCGTGGCGGACATGCTGGGTGCCTCCAGTTGGCGTGGGTCGAACGGTTGGTGCTCCCGCGGCCGTCAGCCGCCGGCCCCCTTGCCGGCGACGACCTCCGCGGCGGCCCGTCCGCAGACGCGGGCGGCGCCGTGAGTCGCGATGTGCAGCGCTCCGGCGGGCGGCGCCTGGGGCACTCCCATCTCGACCACGACCGTGTCCGGCCGGGCGGCGAGCAGGGCGCCGAGTGCGTCGGCCATCCAGGGGTGGCGGTGGACGTCGCGTACCACTGCGACGATCCTACGGTCCGCCGCCGCTGTGAGCACATTTGCGATCATTGCGGGCGTACCGAGCTCGGCCATGGTCGCGGCGGAGTAGTCGGCGGTCGCGGTGCCGGGCAGCAGCCGTTCGAGCTCCGCGGCCAGTCCCCAGGGCGTCTCGTCGCCCACGGCGATGTTCGCGACCGGGGTGAAGGCGGCGACAAAAGGAGGTGCGGTCAGGGGTTGATGGGTGGTTCGGCGACTGATGGTCAGGGCGCGGCGGGCGGCGGTGAGACCGATCTCGGGGGCCGGCGCGGTCCCCTCCACCGCGCCGGGCCCCGAGGTCCAGGTGGCCAGCGCCCGCACCCGGGCGGCGGCCTCGGCCAGCCGTTCCTCGGCGAGTTCCCCGTCGCGCACGGCGGTCACCAGCGCGTCGCGCAGCCGCAGCACGATGTCCTCGTCGGCGAGTCCCCCGCCGACGCAGATGGCGTCGGCGCCGGCGGCGATGGCGAGCACACTGCCGCGGGCGATGCCGTAGGTGCCCGAGATGGCCCGCATCTCCATGCCGTCGGTGACGATGAGTCCGTCGAAGCCGAGGCCGCCCTGGTCGGCCGGTGCGCGCAGCAGGCCCGTGAGGGCGGCGGGGCTGAGCGTGGCGGGCCGGGCCGGGTCCAGCGCGGGCAGCAGGATGTGCGCGCTCATCACGGCCCGGGTGCCGGCGGCGACGGCGGCCCGGAAGGGGGCGAGTTCGCGGGAGTGGAGGGTGTCCAGCCCGGCGCTGATGCGCGGGAGGTCGAGGTGGGAGTCCACGTCCGTGTCGCCGTGGCCGGGGAAGTGCTTGGTGCAGGCGACGACCCCGGCGGACTGCAGCCCTTCCACATAGGCGGCGGTGTGCCGGGCGACGAGCGCGGGATCGGCGCCGAAGGACCGTACGCCGATGACGGGGTTGTCGGGGTTGGAGTTGACGTCGGCGGAGGGGGCCCAGTTGAAGTTGACGCCGCACTCGGCGAGCCTGCGCCCGAGCTCGCGGGCCACGGCCCGGGTCAGGTCGGTGTCGTCGACGGCGCCGAGGGCGAGGTTGCCGGGGAAGGAGGAGCCGGCGCGGGCCTCCAGCCGGGTGACGTCTCCGCCCTCCTCGTCGATGGCGACCAGGATGTCCTCGCGCTCCGCGCGCAGTCGGGCGGTGAGCGCCGCGAGTTGCTCGGGCGAGGTGATGTTGCGTCCGAACAGGCCGACGGAGGCGAGCCCTTCGCCGATGCGGCGCAGCAGCCAGTCGGGGGCGCTGGTTCCGGTGAAGCCGGGCTGGAGAACCGTGAGCGCGTCCCGGGTGAGCGCGTCCGGGGCCTGGGCGGTCGTTTTGCGGGAGGGCGGGGTGGTGCCGCTGGCGAGGGTCGTCATGGGAGGACTGTCATCCCTTCACTGCGCCGGCGGTGAGGCCGCCGACCGCCTTGCGTTGCAGGAACAGGAAGAGGATCAGAATCGGCAGGGCGAAGATCGAGGCGGCGGCCATGGTGGCGCCCCAGTCGTCGCCGAACGCGCTCTGGAAACCGGAGAGCCACAGGGGCAGCGTCTGGTATTCGGCCTCCTTGTTGAGGACCAGCACCAGCGGGAATTCGTTCCACGCGGTGATGAAGCCGAAGAGCGAGGTGGACATCAGCCCGGGTGCCAGCAGCGGGAAGATGACCTTTCGGAAGGCCATGATCCGGGTACAGCCGTCCACCATGGCGGATTCCTCGAGTTCCTTGGGCACGGCGGCGATGAAGCCGCGGAGCGTCAGAACGGTCAGGGGCAGCACCATGACGGTGTAGAAGAGGGTGAGCGGCACAAGGCTGTTGAGGACGTCCGCGTCGCGCGCGATCATGTAGATCACAATGATCATGACCTCCCAGGGGGCCATTTGCGCGATCATAAAGGTGAGGATGACGCCCTTGCGCCCCTTGAATCGCATGCGCGCGATGGCGAAGGACGCGAAGAGCGCGATGAGCAGGGACAGGACCACCGCGGCGACCGTCACCACGATGGAATTCCGCAGGAACGTCCAGAAGTTCTCCGCGGAGACGGCCGTTTCGAAGTGTTCCAGGGTGGCGTCGAAGGGGAACCACACCGGGTCCTCGGCGATGATGTCGCCGGTCGGCTTGAAGGCCGTGCTGAACATCCAGTACACGGGGAAGGCGAAGACGATGAAGAGCACGATCGCCGTCGCGTTCGGCCAGATCCGGCCGAGGAGCGAGCGCTTCACAGCTCGTCCTCCTCATTCTTCAGAACGACGCGGAGGTAATAGGACATCAGGGCCAGCAGGATGAGGATGGTGAGCAGGGAGATGGCCGCGCCCATACCGAAGCGCTGATTGCCGAATCCCTCCACGAAGGCGTAGACGGGGAGCGTCTCGGTGAGCCGGTCGGGCCCGCCCTTGTTGATCGCGAAGACCTGGGCGAACGACTTGAAGACCCAGATGACCTCGAGGAAGGTCGTGGCGAGGAAGAACGGCTTGAGGAAGGGGTAGGTCACCGAGGTGAAGATCTTCCAGGTGCCGGCGCCGTCCATGCGGGCCGCCTCGTACAGCTCCTTGGGAATGGTCGTCGTCGCCGCGTAGAGGTTGATCGCCACAAAGGGGACGGACTGCCAGACGATCAGCAGGGTGATGACGAAGAAGGTGGAGAGCTGGCTGCCGAGCCAGTTGTGGTCGGCCATGGAGTGCCAGCCGAGCGCGTCCAGCACCCAGTTGACGACGCCGAAGCGGCCGGCGAAGAGCCACTGGTAGACCGTGGTCGCGGCGATCACCGGCATGGCCCAGGTGAGCACCAGTGCCACCGAGAGCAGCAGCCTCATCCGGGTGCCGAGCCGGGCGAGCAGCAGGCCGATCAGCGTGCCCGCCACCATGATCAGGACCACATTGACGCCGGTGAAGACCACCGAGCGCCCGGTGACCCGCCAGAACTCCTCGTTGGAGAGGGTGTCGGCGTAGTTGTCGAAGCCGACCCACTCGGTCAGGCGCAGAATGAGCTGCCGCCGGTTGAGCTCCTGGAAGGAGATCATCGCGTTGCGGATCAGCGGCCAGCCGAGAAAGACCGCGGTGGCGGCCAGCGCGGGCAGCAACAGCAGATACGGCGTGGCCAGGGACCGGCGCCCGGGGCCCGTGCGCCGGCCGGGGGAGGCCCCCGGGGGCCCCGATCTCTTCGCCGTTCCCGCCGGGGTGACGGTCCCGGCCTCCTGGGACTGAACGGACATGCTGCGGTCTTCCTCCCGTGCCGCGCGCGCCGTCGCGCCGGCCGTGCCAAGGGGACGGGTTCCGCCGCGGACCGGCGAACCGGTCCGTGACGGAACCCGACGGGTCACTGCTTCTGTGCGAGCCGCTTGTTGATCTCGCCCTCGACGGCCTTGGCCGCGTCGGCGGGGCTCTGGCCGTTCAGCACGGCGGTCATGTAGCCCTTGATGGGGTTCGGCTCGTTCTCCACCGCGGCCCACTCGGGGATCAGCGGGGTGGTGCCGCCGAAGGGCACGGCGGGCGCGGCGGCCTCGGCGGCGGCGTGGCCCTTGAGGTTGCCCTTCAGCGCCTCCTTGTTCGGGATCACGCCCGCCTCCTTGGCGAGCCGGCCCTCGAACGTGTCGGAGAGAGCGATCTTGAGGAACTCCCGGGCCAGTTCCTGCTTCTTGCTGCCTGCCGCGATGGCGAGGTTCGACCCGCCCAGGAAGACACCGGCCGGCTTGTCGGCGGTCTCACCCGGGATGGTGAAGTAGCCGATCTCCTTCTCGATGGCCGGGTTGGCCTTGATGGCTCCGGCCGCTTCCCAGCCCATGCCGATGAAGGCGCCCACATTGCCCTTGGCGAAGACGGTGCCCTGATCGGGCAGCTTCTCGTCCTTGTCCTTGGGGGCCTGGGAGTAGGACTGGAACTTCCGGTAGATCTCCATGGCCTCGCCGACCTTGGGGTCGTCGAGGTTGCTGACCCACTTGGCGCCGTCCTTCTTGACGAGGTCGACGCCCTTCTCG
Organism: Streptomyces sp. URMC 123; assembly: GCF_051386515.1. Lineage (NCBI taxonomy): Bacteria > Bacillati > Actinomycetota > Actinomycetes > Kitasatosporales > Streptomycetaceae > Streptomyces > Streptomyces sp. URMC 123. The sequence continues at coordinate 24,039 of NZ_JBPQTV010000001.1, forward strand.
ACGGTCAGGCCGTTGAGGACGTACCAGTTCTGGCCCGGCAGGTAGAGCGGCTCCTTGCCGGTCTCCTTGATCTTGTCAAGGGCCTTGAAGAAGTCCTCGCGCGTCTTGGGGGTCTCCGTGACGCCCGCGTCGGCCCAGATCTTCTTGTTGTAGACCACCACGCGGTTGAGGGCGAACCACGGGGCGGCGTACTGCTTGCCGTTGTGCACGGCGGGCTTGTTCAGCGACTCCAGCCACTGGTCGCCGCCGAGTTCCTTCTTGAATTCGCCGAGATCGGCGAGGCCCTCGGAGGCGGCGTACGCGGCGGTCTGCGTATTGCCGAGCTCGATGACGTCCGGCGGGTTGGCCTCCGACAGCGCCGTGGTCAGCTTCTGCTGAATGCCGTTCCACTTCTGGACTTCGATTTTCAGCTTGGCGCCGGTCTTCTTCTCGAATTCGGCCGTGACGTCCTTCGTCCACTGCGCCGGGTTGGACCCGTCCATGAACCACACGGTCAGCGTCTTGTCGTCGCCACCGGAGGAACCCGAGCCGGACCCACAGGCCGCGACACTCGCCAACATCGCCACGACACCCGTCGCCGCTATGAGTCCACGCCGCACAGCACTCTCCCCTACAGGCTGGATGTGGTCTTTAATGGTTTAGACCAGTGCCCGCAGCTTGGCCTAGACCTTTTGGGGTGTCAAGGGTGTATAAGAGTCGCTGTCGGCTCCGTTACCGGACCGACATCTGGGCTGATCCGCGCGATGAGGCCGCCCGGGTCCAAGGCCGTGCCACGATGTGAGCCGCTGAAGACGGAGGAGCCGGTGACGGCAGCAGGACAGGCAGCAGGACAGGAGCCGGGAAGGCTGGTCATGAAGACCGACGCGGGCGGCGGTCCGGCCGCGGCCGAGGGCGGGAACGGCACCCGTACCGCGCGCGTGCCCAAGTACTACCGGCTCAAGCGCCATTTGCTGGAAATGACCGAAACCCTGCCGCCCGGAACGCCCGTCCCGCCGGAGCGCACGCTCGCCACCGAGTTCGACACCTCCCGCACCACCGTGCGCCAGGCGCTCCAGGAACTGGTGGTCGAGGGCCGGCTGGAGCGCATCCAGGGCAAGGGCACCTTCGTCGCCAAGCCCAAGGTGTCCCAGGCCCTGCAACTGACCTCCTACACCGAGGACATGCGCGCCCAGGGCCTGGAGCCCACTTCCCAGCTCCTCGACATCGGCTATGTGACGGCCGACGACCGGCTGGCCTCCCTGCTCGACATCGAGACCGGCGGCCGCGTCCTGCGGATCGAAAGGCTCCGGCTGGCCAGTGGCGAGCCCATGGCCATCGAGACCACCCATCTGTCCACCAAGCGCTTCCCGGCGCTCCGCCGCAACCTGGTGAAGTACACCTCCCTCTACACCGCTCTGGCGGAGGTCTACGACGTGCGGCTGGCGGAGGCCGAGGAGACCATCGAGACCTCCCTGGCGACCCCGCGCGAGGCCGGGCTGCTGGGCACGGACGTGGGCCTGCCGATGCTGATGCTCTCGCGCCACTCCCTGGACGCGGAGGGCCGCCCCGTGGAGTGGGTGCGGTCGGTCTACCGCGGCGACCGCTACAAGTTCGTCGCCCGGCTCCAGCGTCCCGCCGACTGACGGCCCCCGCCCACCTGCGACTTCGTCACCGTAGCCGTACCGGTATGCGGACGGGTAGTGACGGTGGCAAGAGCGCTGGCTTAGATTTCCCGCACGTTACGAGGGAGATCACCAAGCGGGAACGGAGCACGTGCCATGCCAGAGCCAGCACCACCGAAGACCCCCCAGCGCCGCGTGTCCCCACGGTCCATGGCCATCTGGACCGCCGTTTCCCTCATCGGCGCGGCCGCCTGGGCCGTGCTCGCCCTGTCGCGCGGCGAGGAGGTCTCGGCCGCCTGGATGGTGGCCGCCGCCCTGGGCTCGTACGCCATCGCCTACCGCTTCTACTCCCGGTTCATCGCGCGCCGGGTGCTCAAGGTCGACAAGACCCGCGCCACCCCGGCCGAACGCCACGACGACGGCGTCGACTTCCACCCCACCGACCGCCGGGTGCTGCTGGGCCATCACTTCGCGGCCATAGCCGGCGCGGGCCCGCTGGTCGGCCCCGTGCTGGCGGCGCAGATGGGCTATCTGCCCGGCACCATCTGGATCGTGGCCGGTGTCATCTTCGCCGGCGCGGTGCAGGACATGGTGACCCTGTTCTTCTCCACGCGCCGGGACGGCAAGTCGCTGGGGCAGATGGCCCGTGAGGAGATCGGCCCGCTCGGCGGTGCGGCGGCCCTGATCGCGGTCTTCGCCATCATGATCATCCTGCTGGCCGTGCTGGCGCTGGTCATCGTCAACGCCCTGGCCGGCTCCCCCTGGGGTACCTTCTCCATCGCGATGACCATTCCGATCGCGCTGTTCATGGGCGTGTACCTGCGGGTGCTGCGGCCCGGCCGGGTCACCGAGGTCTCCGTGATCGGCGTGGCGCTGCTGCTGCTCGCGATCGTGGGCGGCAACTGGGTCGCCGAGTCCTCCTGGGCCGACGCCTTCACCCTGGAGCCGAGCACGCTGGTCGTCTCGATGGCGGTGTACGGCTTCGTGGCGTCGGTGCTGCCGGTGTGGATGCTGCTCGCGCCGCGTGACTACTTGTCGACCTTCATGAAGATCGGCACCATCTGTCTGCTGGCCATCGGCGTGGTCGTGGCGCTGCCCACCATGAAGATGGAGGCGATCACCGACTTCGCCGCGCGGGGCGACGGGCCCGTCTTCGCCGGCTCCCTCTTCCCGTTCGTCTTCATCACCATCGCCTGTGGCGCGCTCTCCGGCTTCCACTCCCTGGTCTCCTCGGGCACCACCCCGAAGATGATCCAGAAGGAGACCCAGATCCGGATGATCGGCTACGGCTCCATGCTGATGGAGTCGTTCGTGGCGATCATGGCGCTGATCGCCGCCTGTGTCATCGACCCGGGGCTGTACTTCGCGATGAACGCCCCCGCCGGCGTCATCGGCGACTCCGTGCAGTCCGCCTCCCAGGCAGTCGCCAACCTCGGCTACACCATCACCCCGGACCAGCTCACGGCCGCCGCCAAGGCCGTCGAGGAGCAGACCCTGCTGTCGCGGACCGGTGGCGCCCCCACCTTCGCGATCGGCATGTCGGAGATCTTCTCCCAGGTCTTCGGCGGCCACGGCATGAAGGCGTTCTGGTACCACTTCGCCATCATGTTCGAGGCGCTCTTCATCCTGACGACCCTCGACGCGGGAACGCGGGTGGGCCGGTTCATGCTCCAGGACACCCTGGGCAACCTCTACAAGCCCTTCAAGGACATCACCTGGAAGCCCGGCCTGTGGTTCGCCAGCGCGGTCGTCGTGGGCGCCTGGGGCTACTTCCTGTGGGTGGGCGTCCACGACCCCCTGGGCGGCATCAACCAGCTCTTCCCGCTCTTCGGCATCGCCAACCAGCTGCTCGCCGCGGTGGCGCTCGCCGTCTGCACCACCCTGCTGGTGAAGTCGGGGCGCCTCAAGTGGGCGTGGGTGACGGGCATCCCGCTGGTCTGGGACGCGGCGGTCACCCTCACCGCGAGCTGGCAGAAGGTCTTCTCCGACGACCCGCGCGTCGGCTTCTTCGCCCAGCGGGACAAGTACCAGGACGGCATCGAGGCGGGCAAGGTGCTGCCGCCCGCCAAGAACCTGGACGACATGCACACCGTGGTGACCAACTCCACGGTGGACGGGGTTCTCTCCGCCCTCTTCGCGCTCCTGATCCTGGTGGTGATCGCGGACGCCGCGCGCATGTGCGTCAAGGCCGTCCGGAACCCCGCCGCGGCGCCGCTCAAGGAGACGCCGTACGTAAAGTCCACGCTCGTCGCCCCGGCCGCGCTCTTCCCGACCCGGGAGGAGAAGGCCGAACTGGCCGCGGCGGGCGCGGGGAGCGAGGGCGGCACCGGCACCCGTACGGGGCACACGCCATGAGCGGGGACACCGTACTGCCGTCGGGCGGGAGGGTTCCGGGCCCTCGCACCGTACTGTCGTCGATCCGGAAGGCCGCCGGCCCTCGCACCGTACTGTCGTCGATCCGGAGGGCCGCCGCCCGGTTCCGCTGGTTCTGGCGCGAGGCGTCCGGCGAGGCCGCGTACGACCGTTATGTCGCCCACGCGCGCGCCCGAGACCCACGCGCGGACGTCCTCGGTCGGCGCGAGTTCGAGCGCCGCCGGATGGACGCCCGGGAGGCCGATCCACGCGAGGGCTTCCGCTGCTGCTGACCGAAAAAGACACGGTCGACCGTTCGCACCCGGGCCGCCGCTCCCTCTCTGAAGGGGCGGCGCCCCTTCCCCGTTGCAAACCGCACGCCCGGCCGAGCACGCAGCCCACGACACAACATCTGGTGCCGCACCTGACCCACGACACAAGATGTATGCTCGTGCTCGCTGTCGCCGCAGGGGAATCCGGTGGGAATCCGGAACTGTCCCGCAACGGTGTGGAAGTGCATGTTTTGCGCACCCAAGTCCGAGGACCTGCCGACAGTCACGCCCGGATCGACCGACCGGGCGTCGTGACGTCCGGGCCTCGCGGGTTGGGCCGGTGGACGCTGTGTGGCGAGAACGCGCCCGTTCCCCAGGAACGCCGTGCCCTGTGCCGTCAGCGCTCCCCGCACCCCCACGCGGCCCCCAGCCGAGCGAGGGAGAGCACCACGTGACCATCGCGCCCGCCGATCCTGTTTCAGACGCGTCCGCGGCACAGCACGCGTCCGACCGGAGCGCCGACGGTCCCGGGACCGCGCTGCTGCGCACCCTGACCGACCTCACCGCCGATCTGCCCTCGACGGACCCCGGGCGGGTCGCCGCGGCCGCGCTGCGGGGCCGGCACGCCGGCTCCGACGAGGCGGAGCTGCGGTCGCTCGCCACCGAGGCCGCGGCCGGTCTGATCTCCGAGGACCCGGAGTACTCCCGGCTCGCCGCCCGGCTGCTCTCCCGCGCCATCGCCGACGAGGCCGCCGGCCAGGGCGCGGTGTCCTTCTCCGCCTCGGTGGCCGTCGGCCACCGCGAGGGCCTGATCGCCGACGGCACGGCCGCGTTCGTGCGGCAGCACGCCCGGCGGCTCGACGCCCTGGTGGACGAGGCGCTGGCGGGCGGCGCCGACGACCGCTTCGGCTACTTCGGCCTGCGCACCCTGCACAGCCGCTATCTGCTGCGCCACCCCATCACCCGGCAGGTCATCGAGACCCCGCAGCACTTCATGCTGCGCGTCGCCGCCGGCCTGGCCGAGGACGACAGCGACCGCGCCGTGGACGAGGTGGCCGCGCTCTACGGGCTGATGAGCCGGCTGGACTACCTGCCCTCCTCCCCCACCCTCTTCAACTCCGGCACCCGTCACCCGCAGATGTCCTCCTGCTATCTGCTGGACTCGCCGCTGGACGAGCTGGACTCGATCTACGACCGCTACCACCAGGTCGCCCGGCTCTCCAAGCACGCCGGCGGCATCGGCCTGCCGTACACCCGCATCCGCTCCCGCGGCTCGCTCATCCGCGGCACCAACGGTCACTCGAACGGCATCGTCCCCTTCCTGCGCACCCTCGACTCCTCGGTCGCCGCGGTCAACCAGGGCGGCCGCCGCAAGGGCGCCGCCTGTGTCTACCTGGAGACCTGGCACGCCGACATCGAGGAGTTCCTGGAGCTGCGCGACAACACCGGTGAGGAGGCGCGGCGCACCCACAACCTGAACCTCGCCCACTGGATTCCGGACGAGTTCATGCGCCGGGTCGACGCCGACACCGACTGGTCGCTGTTCTCGCCCGCCGATGTGCCGCACCTGGTCGACCTGTGGGGCGCGGAGTTCGACGCCGCCTACCGCGAGGCCGAGGCGCAGGGCCTGGCCCGCAGGACGATCCCGGCGCGCCAGCTGTACGCCCGCATGATGCGCACCCTCGCGCAGACCGGCAACGGCTGGATGACGTTCAAGGACGCCGCGAACCGTACGGCGAACCAGACCGCCGAGCCCGGCAACGTGGTCCACTCCTCGAACCTCTGCACCGAGATCCTGGAGGTCACCAACGACGGCGAGACGGCCGTCTGCAACCTCGGCTCGGTCAACCTGGGTGCCCATGTGCGGCCCGGGGAGCACTCGCTGGACGAGGCCATCGACTGGGAGCGGCTGGACGCCACCGTGCGGACCGCCGTCACCTTCCTCGACCGCGTCGTGGACATCAACTTCTACCCGACCGAGCAGGCCGCGCGGTCCAACGCCAAGTGGCGCCCCGTCGGCCTGGGCGCGATGGGCCTCCAGGACGTCTTCTTCCAGCTCCGGCTGCCGTTCGACTCGCCCGAGGCCGCCCGGCTCTCCACCCTCATCGCCGAGCGGATCATGCTCGCGGCGTACGAGGCCTCCTGCGACCTCGCCGAGCGCCACGGGCCCCACCCGGCCTGGTCCGCCACCCGCGCCGCGCGCGGTGTGCTCCACCCCGACCACTACGGCGTGGAGCAGCGCTGGACGGACCGCTGGACGGCGCTGCGTGCCCGTATCGCCGCCACCGGGATGCGCAACTCCCTGCTGCTGGCGATCGCCCCGACGGCGACCATCGCCTCCATCGCGGGTGTCTACGAGTGCATCGAGCCGCAGGTGTCGAACCTGTTCAAGCGCGAGACGCTCAGTGGTGAGTTCCTCCAGGTCAACTCGTACCTGGTGAACGACCTGAAGAAGCTGGGCGTGTGGGACGCGCAGACCCGGGAGGCGCTGCGCGAGTCCAACGGCTCCGTGCAGGACTTCGCCTGGGTGCCGCAGGAGATCCGCGATCTGTACCGCACGGCGTGGGAGATCCCGCAGCGCGCGCTGATCGACATGGCCGCGGACCGTACGCCGTACCTGGACCAGAGCCAGTCGCTGAACCTCTTCATGGCCTCGCCGACCATCGGGAAGCTCAGCTCGATGTACGCCTACGCCTGGAAGAAGGGCCTGAAGACCACGTACTACCTGCGCTCGCGCCCGGCGACCCGGATCGCCCAGTCCGCGCGTGCCGCGGCCCCCCTCCCCGTTCAGCAGGTGGCCGAGGCCGCGGACGCCGTCGCCTGCTCCCTGGAAAACCCCGAGTCCTGCGAGGCATGCCAGTAATGACCACCCCGTCCCCCGAGAAGACCGCGTCGGCGAGCAAGAACCTGCTCGACCCGGGGTTCGAACTCACCCTGCGGCCCATGCGCTACCCCGAGTTCTACGAGCGCTACCGTGACGCGATCAAGAACACCTGGACGGTCGAGGAGGTCGACCTCCACTCCGACGTGGCCGACCTGGCCAAGCTCTCCCCCGAGGAGCAGCACCTGCTGGGGCGCCTGGTCGCCTTCTTCGCCACCGGTGACTCGATCGTGGCGAACAACCTGGTGCTCACCCTCTACAAGCACATCAACTCCCCGGAGGCGCGCCTGTACCTGTCGCGCCAGCTCTTCGAGGAGGCCGTGCACGTCCAGTTCTATCTGACGCTGCTGGACACCTACCTCCCCGACCCGGACGACCGCGCGGCGGCCTTCGCGGCCGTGGAGAACATCCCCTCCATCCGGGAGAAGGCGCAGTTCTGCTTCAAGTGGATGGACTCCGTGGAGCAGATCGACCGCCTGGAGTCGAAGGCCGACCGCCGCCGGTTCCTGCTCAACCTGATCTGCTTCGCCGCCTGCATCGAGGGCCTGTTCTTCTACGGCGCCTTCGCCTATGTGTACTGGTTCCGCTCCCGCGGTCTGCTGCACGGCCTGGCGACCGGCACCAACTGGGTGTTCCGGGACGAGTCCATGCACATGGACTTCGCCTTCTCGGTGGTGGACACCGTGCGCCAGGAGGAGCCCGACCTCTTCGACGAGGAGATGGGCAAGCAGGTCACGGCCATGCTGGAGGAGGCCGTGGAGGCCGAGCTCCAGTTCGCCCGCGACCTGTGCGGTGACGGCCTGGCCGGCATGAACACCGACTCCATGCGCGAGTACCTGGAGTGCGTGGCGGACCAGCGGCTGCGCCGCCTGGGCCTGCCGGCGCGCTACGGCTCGGAGAACCCCTTCTCCTTCATGGAGCTCCAGAACGTCCAGGAGCTGACGAACTTCTTCGAGCGCCGCCCGTCCGCGTACCAGGTGGCCGTCGAGGGTTCCGTCGACTTCGATGAGGACTTCTGATCACGTTCCCCGGACCGATCGCACGGGTCTGCTGATCCCGCCGTCCGCCCCGCGCCGCCCCGTGGCGACGCGGGGCGGCGGCCGCGGGCTCGGGTTCTGCCGGGCGTAAGCGAAGGGCCCCGCTCCGGTGATCCAGAGCGGGGCCCTTCGCCGTACGCGCGTCAGTCGTTGGGGACCGTCTCGTAGCGCGGCGTGCCCTCGGCCATCTGCCGCAGCGCGTCCTTGCGGTCCCGCTTGGAGAGCCGGTCGATGTACAGGTAGCCGTCGAGGTGGTCCGTCTCGTGCTGGAGGCAGCGGGCGAAGTAGCCCGTGCCCTCGACCGCGATCGGCTTGCCCTCCAGGTCCTGGCCCCGGCAGATCGCGTAGTCCGGGCGGGCCAGCGGGGCGTAGGCGGTGGGGACGGAGAGGCAGCCCTCGTTGGAGTCGTCCAGCACCCTGCGGTCGGCCGGGAGGTCCTCGATCACGGGGTTGCAGATCGCGCCGACGTGCCGCACGCCCTGGTCGTCCATGCAGTCGTAGACGAAGACCCGCAGGTCGACACCGATCTGGTTGGCGGCGAGGCCCACGCCCTCGGCGGCCCGCTGGCTGGCGAACATGTCGTCCACGAGCCGCAGCAGGTCGTCGTCGAACCGCTCCACGTCCTTGCACCGCTTGTGCAGTACGGGGTTGCCCACGACGGTGATCGGCCGGGCCGTGCCGCGCTCGCGGTGCGCCTTCTCCCGCTCGTCGGCGTCCACCGTGTCATCGATGAACTCCGAGGCCGACGTCTCCTCCGTCACCTGCTGCCCCCCGCTGTCCTGCTGCGCCATGTCCGCCGTACGCCTTCCTCACTCCGTGATGCGATGCGCTCACCCTGGCGCGCTCCGCCCGTACAGAGTACGGCTCGGGCTCGGAACGCCGTAACGCGGTCGCTCCGCGTCATGGGCGCGTCGGTCAGCAGACCTCTTCGAGGTCCCGCCACTCGCGGGTGTCCGGGCTGTCCGCGGCCCAGCCGTCGAGCAGCCCCCGCACCAGCCCCGGCGGGGCGGCGATACCGCACTCGCGTTCGGGAACCCAGAGCTCGCCCTCGGTCCGGTGGCCGAGCGGGCCGGGGTGGCCCGGCTCGCTGTGGTCGTGCGGGTCCAGATGGCGCTCGCCCTCGCCCTCGTCGCTGGGCATCCGGCTCTCGGAGCACATCCGGCACAGCAGCCGCACCGACGACGACCAGTCCTCCGCCGCGAAGCCCGCGTCGGCCGCCAGCCGCTCCAGGGCGTCCCGGTCGGCCTCCGTGGCGGCCTCCAGCATCACGACCCACGTGGGCACCGGTGAGGGCGCCCAGAGCTCGATCTCGTCGAAGACGGGGTACGAGGGCCCGGCGGCCGTGGTGCGCTCGCCGTGCGGCACCCCGTCGTGGAGCACCACCTCGCCCCAGCGCCGCCCGGACGAGGGCAGCGGAATGGAGAGCACCTCCATCCGGGCGGGGTCGAGCCGGCGGCCCCAGACGACCTCGGCCTCCCCCTCCGGGGAGAGCCGGACGGCGGCGCTGCCCAGCTCCATGCCGACCGGCGGGGCGGACGGCGACCCGTCCGAGGGCACCTTCAGCCCGTACGCCTGCCAGGCCCTGCGGGCCAGCGGCCAGTCCTGGAGGGCGGTCGCGGCGATCCCCACGTTCCACCAGTCGGGCGCCCCCGCGTCCCGGTCCAGCAGGGCGACGGCGCGCAGCCCGGCCGCGCGCGCCTGCTCCCAGTCGTGCCGGAACTTGTGCAGCAGGGCCAGGTTGAACCAGGACTCCGAGAGCCAGGGCTCCAGGTCGGCGGCGCGGGTCAGCAGTGCGCTGGCGTCTTCGTACCGGCCGTCCCCGATCAGCGTGAACGCACGGTCGGTCGCCTGCCGCCACGAAGCCGAGGGCCGATGCCGTACCTTGCCGAAGATCCTCACAATTCCCGCCTGCCGGTCGCTTCTCCTGTGCCGCCTGTGTGCCGGGCGAGTGCCGGCCGCCGCCATCAGCCGATGGCGGCCAGGACGTCCCCCTACCGCACCACACCCCCCTCGGCCACCCCGGTGCCAACCTGCCACAGATCGGCCGCCGTCTCAGCCCGGGCGCGGGCCCGGGCACCGACCGCGGTTCCCGCCTGGGTGCCGACGCCCACCTTTGCTCCCTGCCGCCTGTATACCCCCCTCAGCGCCTCTTCTTCGCATCCAACCATGCCCGTCTTGAGAGCCGCTCATTACCCATGGGTTCGCTCACTCGCGCGACGGGGCGCGACCGGGCGAGACGGGGAACATCGGGGGGCTCCGGCCGTGCGGAGGCATGCCGTGGCCGTACGGGGGCAGGCGCCCGCCGTACGGGAGCGGGGCGTGGTCGGGCGGGGAGAGGAGGGGCGGTGAGCGGCCTGCCCGCGTCGGCCATGAGGTCGGCCCTGAGAGGGCCAACGGGGCGGCGTACGCGCGCGGTTGACGGCGGGCGGTGGCACGGCGGCGGGGCGGGCGCGGAGTGGGCACGCGTACCGCGTCAGCACCCCGGATCAGGTCACGGGAGTGCCCACTCGGAAGAGTCCGCCGGAGCGGTCCACAGAAACGGTTCGCCGGACGGAAAGGGGCCGGACGGTGGCCGGCCCAGGGGCCGGTCCCGAAGATCGGCGGGCCCGGAGATCGGACGTCAGACGGAGTCCGCCGCCTGGTCGGCCACGGGCTCCCCGGGGCCGGAGGGCGCCGAGGGGGCGGTGGTCCGCTCCGCCTGGCGGCCCTGCGCGGCCGCGGCCGCGGCGGCACGCCGCTCGGCGACCGCCTGCTCCAGCACCGACTGCTCCGGCACCGCCTCGCCGGCCCGGATCAGCTCGATCCGGCTCATGACCTTCGCCCGCAGGTCGGCGGGGACGTCGTCATGCCCGCAGCACCGCTTCACGAGCTTCTTCACGGCCTGCTCCAGGCCGTACTTCTCCAGGCACGGCGAGCACTCGTCGATGTGCCCCTCGAACTTGGCGGACTCGCCCTCCGGCATCTCGTGGTCGAGAAACTCGTAGAGGTGGTCGAGAATCTCCGCGCAGTCCGTCTCGTGCGGGTCTCCGCAGCTCATGAGCCCGAGCCTTTCCTGTCGTGCGACTCGGTCGACGCGGCGCCCGCCCCGGCGGGAACGAGCCCGCGCTCCCGGGCGTAATCCTCAAGCAGACCCCGCAGCTGGCGGCGGCCGCGGTGCAGCCGCGACATCACCGTGCCGATGGGGGTTCCCATGATGTCCGCGATCTCCTTGTACGCAAACCCCTCGACATCCGCCAGGTAGACCGCGATGCGGAATTCCTCCGGAATGGCCTGAAGGGCCTCCTTGACGTCGGAGTCCGGCAGGTGGTCGAGCGCCTGGGATTCGGCCGAGCGCAGGCCGGTCGACATGTGCGACTCGGCGCGGGCGAGCTGCCAGTCCTCGATCTCCTCCGCCGCGCTGCGCTGGGGCTCGCGCTGCTTCTTGCGGTAGGAGTTGATGAAGGTGTTGGTGAGAATGCGGTAGAGCCAGGCCTTGAGGTTCGTGCCCTCGCGGAACTGGTGGAAGGAACCGTAGGCCTTCGCGTACGTCTCCTGGACCAGGTCCTCGGCGTCGGCGGGATTGCGCGTCATGCGCAGCGCCGCGGAGTACATCTGGTCGAGGAAGGTCAGGGCGTCGCGCTCGAAGCGCGCGTTGCGCTCGCCCGTCGTCTCGGTGACCTCGGCGGTCTCGGCCGTCTCCCGTGCCTGGGCCGCCTGGCCGTCATCGGCCCCCGCGTCCGTGCCAGCGACCGGACCCACCTCCTCCAACGCCGTGGCGAGACCGAATGCGGACCCGCTCGAATCGGAGGATAGACGACGATCCGGTCCACCCGCCGCTCCAATAAGAGCGCCCCCCGTCACCGACGGCTGAGGCCACTGGGCCATGGTCATGGCCTGCGGGCGGGGCGGGCAATGGATCGAACCCATGCGGCGGACTCCCTCTCCTCGTGCGGTGTGCCGTGGGACACGGACGCTTCGGACAACACGGTGTGCCGCTGTGGCATTCCCGGCCGCCAGCAGCGGTTTCGGACGCCGAGGCCCTCCCGGTTCCGGCGTCCCGGCTCCGGACGCGGAGGCCGTCCCGGTTTCAGACGCCGAAACCGTCCAGCCAGCCGGCCACCGCCCCCGTGATCAGTTCCATGGCCTCCTCGCCCGTCAGCGGCGCCTTCCGGGGCACCGCGAAACCGTGATCGGCGTGCGGCACCTCGACCAGTTCTCCACCGCTCGGCAGCGACGGGAACTCCGCGGGGCGGCCGAAAGGGTCATTGCCGCCCTGCACGACGAGCGTGGGCAGCCCGCTCCCGACGAGCTCGTCCGCGCGGGAGCGCTCCGGCCTGCCGGGCGGGTGCAGCGGGAAGGCGAGGGCCAGGACGGCGTGCGCGCCGAGGTCGCGCGCCGTGCGGCAGGCGACCCGGGCGCCCGCGCTCCGCCCGCCGGCGACGACGGGGACGCCCGCCCGCTCCAGCGCCGGCCACAGGGCCGTCCAGGCCGCGTCCAGGGCCTTCGGGGCGGGTGCCAGCTTCTTGCCCGCGACCCGCCAGGGCTGCTCCACCAGGGCGACCGTGACGCCGCGCGCCGGCAGCCCGGCGGCCAGGGCCCGGAGGTCCTTCGCCTCGATCCCGCCGCCGGCCCCGTGGCCCAGGGCGAGGGCGAGACGGGGCTCGGGGGCACGGTGCCAGTGGACGCGGGCGTCGCCCGCGGGGGTGGCGACGGTCTCGGCGTCCGTCGCGGTGAGGTGCTCGCTCATGGGGCCCATCCTCGCCCGAGGAAGCGCCCACGAGGCGCCCGGCGCCCCGTTCAGAACAGCGTGCCCTCCTCCGGCGCCTCGATCTCCGTCACCAGCTGCGGGCCGTTCGTCCGCACATCGCTGACCTCCGTCGGCACCGGATAGGCCCGTACGAGCCCCGGTGGCGGCGGCTGCAGCAGCGAACGCAGGTCGTCGGGGTCCGTGCACCGCGCGTCGAGCCACCGCTCCCACCGCTCCCTCGGCAGCACGAGCGGCATCCGGGGGTGGATGTCGGCGAGCGACACCGGACCGCCCTCCCCCGCGCCGCCCCCGGGCAGCGGTTCGCTCTCCGCCTCCGTGGTGACCACCGTGCAGGTCACCCACCACGCCTGCGGATGGTCGTCGGGCAGCGTCCGGTCCCGCCAGAACTCGTACAGGCCGGCCAGTGCCATGACCGACCCGTCGACAGGGGTGACGAAGTACGGCTGCTTGCGGGCCCGTTTCCGCTTGCCCTGCTCCTCCAGCCGCCGTTCGGCCGTGCCGGTGGCCCACTCGTAGTAGCCGTCGGCCGGGAGCAGGCAGCGGCGCTGGGCGAAGGGCTGCCGGAACGAGGGCTTCTCGTGGACCGTCTCCGCCCGGGCGTTGATCAGTTTCACCCCGACGTCGGGCGACTTCGCCCAGCCGGGCACGAGCCCCCAGCGCAGGGTCCTGAGCTGGCGCACCGGCTCCCGCGAGCCGCTGCCCCGCTCGGGGCGCTCCAGCACCGCGTAGACGCTCTTCGTCGGGGCCACGTTCCAGTCCGGGGCGATGGTCTCCGTCGGCTCCCACTTCGCCACGTCGAATATCCCGACGAGGTCCTCCGGCTTCCGGCTCGCTGCGTATCGACCGCACATAGCTGCCACACTGCCACGACGCCCGTACTTCCCCACAAGAGAGCCCCACCCCCATGGACAGCACGGCCGCCGCGAGCACCGCGGCACGCACGGACACCACCTCCCTCACCGAGCTCTGGGACCGCGTCATGGGCTCGCAGCCGCACCCGCCCGTCTGGCTGGTCGCGGTGACGGGGGTGCTCGCGCTCGCCGCCGTACTGCCGCGCGGCGCCTGGCGGTTGAGCCGCAACGCCGTCACCATCGCGCACGAGGGCGGCCATGGCCTCGTCGCGCTGCTGAGCGGCCGCCGGCTCGAAGGGATTCGGCTCCACTCGGACACCTCGGGGCTGACCGTTTCCCGCGGCAAGCCGACAGGACTGGGGATGATCCTGACCGCCGCGGCGGGCTACACGGCACCGTCCCTGATAGGCCTGGGCGGCGCCTGGCTGCTCGCCGCCGGTCACATCACCGCGCTGCTGTGGGGCTCAGTACTGTTGCTGGCCGCCATGCTGGTCATGATCCGCAACGCCTACGGCGTGCTGACCGTCGTCCTCACCGGCGCGGCGTTCTTCCTCGTCTCCTGGCTGACCGAGCCGGAGGTCCAGGCCGGGTTCGCCTATACGGTGGTGTGGTTCCTGTTGCTCGGCGGGGTGCGGCCGGTCTTCGAACTCCAGGGCAAGCGGCGCGGCGGGGCGGCCCCGGACTCGGACGCCGATCAGCTCTCCCGGCTGACGAACGTGCCGGCGGGGCTGTGGCTGTTCCTGTTCCACGCGGTGGCGCTCTGCTCGCTGATCGGCGGCGGGCGCTGGCTGCTCGGCCTCTGACGGGCCAAGGGCCGCCGAGAGCCACCGAGAGGCGGGAGGTGGGAGATGCCTCTGACCACGCCACCGCTGGAGCACCGCTCGGCCGGTGGCCGCCCCTCCACTCGCTTTCGTTGCGGTTTCTCCGCTTTTGATCAGGATTACTCCTTGGCCTGAGCCACTAAAGTGAAGGCCATGACCGGTAATCCCGTGCACACCGCTCTTTGGCCCGCTCCGCTCGCGTCCGGACCCGTTGACGCGACCGTCAGCGTGCCCGGTTCAAAATCGGTCACCAACCGTGCCCTGGTGCTGGCCGCGCTCTCCTCCGAACCGGGCTGGCTGCGCCGCCCGCTCCGCTCCCGTGACACCCTGCTGATGGCCGAGGCGCTGCGCGCGCTGGGCGTGGGCATCGAGGAGGGGATGGGCCCCGAGGGCAGCGGCGAGGCCTGGCGCGTCATCCCCGCCGGGCTGCACGGCCCGGCCACCGTCGATGTCGGCAACGCCGGCACCGTGATGCGCTTCCTGCCGCCGGTCGCGGCCCTCGCCGACGGCCCCGTCCGCTTCGACGGCGACCCCCGGTCGTACGAGCGCCCCCTGCACGGCGTGATCGACGCGCTGCGGGCGCTGGGCGCCCGGATCGACGACGACGGCCGCGGCGCCCTGCCGATGACCGTGCACGGCGCGGGTGCGCTGGACGGCGGCGCCGTGGAGATCGACGCCTCCTCGTCCTCGCAGTTCGTCAGCGCCCTGCTGCTGTCGGCGCCGCGCTTCAACCAGGGGGTGGAGGTCCGCCACGTCGGCGCCGCCCTGCCCTCCCTGCCGCACATCCGGATGACCGTGGACATGCTGCGGGCCGCGGGCGCGCAGGTGGACACCCCGGACTCGGGTGGCGAGCGCAACGTCTGGCGGGTGTCGCCGAGCGCGCTGCTGGGCCGGGACCTGACCATCGAGCCGGATCTGTCGAACGCGCAGCCGTTCCTGGCGGCGGCGCTGATCACCGGTGGGCGGGTGACGATCCCCGACTGGCCGGCCCGCACCACCCAGCCCGGTGACGCGCTGCGGGAGATCTTCACCGAGATGGGTGGCAGCTGCGAGCTGACCGAGGAGGGGCTGACCTTCACCGGCAGTGGCCGCGTCCGCGGCATCGACGTCGATCTCGGCGATGTCGGCGAGCTGACCCCGGGCATCGCGGCCGTGGCGGCCCTGGCCGACTCCGAGTCCGTACTGCGCGGCGTCGCGCATCTGCGGCTGCACGAGACCGACCGCCTCGCCGCCCTCACCAAGGAGATCAACGCGCTCGGTGGCGACGTCACCGAGACCGAGGACGGTCTGCGCATCCGGCCGCGCCCGCTGCTCGGCGGGGTGTTCCACACCTACGACGACCACCGGCTCGCCACCGCCGCGGCCGTCCTGGGCCTGGCCGTCGAGGGCGTCCAGGTCGAGAACGTGGCGACCACCGGCAAGACCCTGCCCGACTTCACAGGACTGTGGACCGGGATGCTCGACAGCGGCGCCCGCACGGCCGCCCCGGCCCGGAGAGCCTGACCAGCACCATGCGTCGCTACGGCAAGCACACCGACGAGGACGACGTACGCGTCCGGCCCGGCCGCAAGGGCAGCCGGCCGCGTACCCACATCCGCCCCAAGCACGAGGACGCCGCCGAGGGCTTCGTGCTGACCATCGACCGCGGCCGGCTGACCTGTCTGGTCGACGGCCGCACGGTGACCGCCATGAAGGCCCGCGAGCTGGGCCGCAAGGGCGTGGTGGTGGGCGACCGCGTCGGCATCGTCGGTGATCTGACCGGCGCCAAGGACACCCTCGCCCGGATCGTGCGGGTCGAGGAGCGGTCATCAGTACTGCGCAGGACCGCCGACGACGACGATCCGTACGAGCGCGTGGTGGTCGCCAACGCCGATCAGCTCGCGATCGTCACCGCCCTGGCCGATCCCGAGCCGAGGCCGCGGCTGATCGACCGCTGTCTGGTCGCCGCCTACGACGCGGGGCTGGAGCCGCTCCTCGTGCTGACCAAGTCGGACCTCGCCCCGGCGGACCAGCTGCTGGAGACCTACGCGCCGCTGGGCACGCGCTATGTGGTCACCAACCGCGAGGAGCTGGCCGACGGCGCGGCGGCGGACCGGGTGCGGGAGCGGCTGGGAGGCCGGATCACGGCCTTCGTCGGGCACTCGGGCGTCGGCAAGACCACGCTGGTGAACCACCTGGTGCCGGACCGGCAGCGGGCCGTCGGGCACGTCAACGCGGTCACCGGCCGGGGCCGGCACACCACGACCTCGGCCCTGGCGCTGCCCCTGCCCGACGGCTCGGGCTGGGTGATCGACACCCCGGGCGTCCGGTCGTTCGGGCTGAACCACATCGACCCCTCGCGGGTCATCCACGCCTTCCCCGACCTCGTACCGGGCACCGAGGAGTGCCCCCGGGCGTGCAGCCACGACGAACCGGACTGCGCCCTGGACGACTGGGTCGCCGCCGGGCACGCCGAGCAGGCGCGGCTGTACTCGCTGCGCCGGCTGCTGTCGACCCGCGAGCGCCGCGAAGGCGACTGACCGTCGGGCAGGAGAGCGGCTCGCGGCCCGGTCGAGAGCGACACGCGGGCGGCTCGGGCCTGACTGATCGAAGATGACTGATCATTGGAAGTTTGCCGCCACTCCGGGGCGGTAAATGCATAATCGCACCAAGGTCAACCTCGGCGATCAATCTGCCGATCAACCAGTAACCCCGGTGACGCGTCTTGGGGGGAGAGTCCGGCGACCCGCCGGGCCACATCGCCAGGCGCCCCGAGCTCGGGCGGTGCTCATGGCGATCGAGGCGAACGCGGCGGACGTGCGCTCAACGAGCAGTCAGCGACGTGGGAGGACACAACTGATGGCGTGGCTGCTGGTGGTGGTGGCCGGACTCCTGGAGACGGGGTTCGCGGTGTGCCTCAAGCTCTCGCACGGCTTCACCCGGCTCTGGCCGACCATCGCCTTCGGTGCCTTCGCGCTCGGCAGCTTCGGCCTGCTGACGCTGTCGTTGCGCAAGCTCGACGTGGGGCCGGCGTACGCGGTGTGGACGGGCATCGGCGCGGCGGGGACGGCGATCTACGGCATGGTCTTCCTCGGCGACCTGGTCTCCACCCTGAAGATCGTGTCGATCACCTTGGTGATCGTGGGCGTGATCGGCCTCCAGCTGTCCGGCTCGCACTGAGCCCCCGGGGCGCGTGCCGGTGCCCGTCGCCCTGGAAGGGTCTCGGCGTCTCAGCCGGACGAGGCGCTGCCCGGTGGCCACGGCGCGCGCCGGCGGGCCGCGGGGTGGGTGAGCGCGGCTCTGATGAGGCGTGACATGTCGCCGGGCGCCGCCGGCGCCAGCACATAGGAGAGCGAGAGCCGTACGGCCGCCTCCGACGCCCGGGAGAGCGCCTCCCGCGCGTCCCGGGGCCGGCCCCCGTCCAGCACGGCCACCGCCCGGTCGCAGACCTGCCCCAGCAGTTCCGTCGGGGACGGCGGCGCCACGTCCGCGCGCCGCTGGCCGGGCAGCCGGGCCGTGACCGGCAGGACGGCGGTGGGCGCCGTCGCCGGGGCCGGCAGCCGCTCGCCCCAACAGCCCGTGAGCACCGCGCGTACGAGGGGGTTGGTCCGCGCCGCGCGGACCGTCCACTCCGCCACCGCGGCCAGCCGTTCGGTGGCGCCCGCGTCCTCCGGTTCCGTCAGCGCCCGCTCCACCCCGGCGAGATACGCCTCGGTCTCGCGGCGCACCAGCGCCCGCGCGAGTCCGTCCTTGCTGCCGAACTCGTTGTAGAGCGTCTGCCGCGACACGCCGGCGGCCGCCGCGACATCGACCATCCGGACGGCGGGCCACGGCCGGGCGGAGAGCGCCGCGAAGGCGGCGTCGAGCAGGGAATCACGTGCTGTAGGCATGGTGGCCTCCCCGGCCACGCTGCGTGCGTGGCGGCTGTGCGCCACAGGATTGACGCGCCGCCAGGGAGTGTCAATAGCTCTGACGGAGCAGAGCGGGCCCCGTCCGGCCACGGCCGTGTGGTCCGGGCCTATTCCGCTCGATACTGTTCGCTCATGCCCGACTATCACGATGATCTCCGCTTGGCCCACGTTCTGGCGGACGCCGCGGACGCGGCGACCATGGAGCGGTTCAAGGCGCTCGACCTCAAGGTCGAGACCAAGCCGGACATGACGCCGGTCAGCGAGGCGGACAAGGCGGCCGAGGAGCTGATCCGCTCCGCCTTGCAGCGGGCCCGCCCCCGGGACGCCGTGCTCGGCGAGGAGTACGGCAGCGAGGGCACCGGGCCGCGGCGCTGGATCATCGACCCGATCGACGGCACCAAGAACTACGTCCGCGGGGTGCCCGTGTGGGCCACGCTGATCTCCCTGATGGTCCAGAGCGAGAGCGGCTACCAGCCGGTCGTGGGCGTGGTGTCGGCGCCGGCGCTGGGGCGGCGCTGGTGGGCGGCGCAGGGCGCGGGGGCCTACAGCGGGCGGAGCCTGTCCTCCGCGACCCGGCTGCACGTCTCCCAGGTGAGCCGGATCGAGGACGCGTCGTTCGCGTACTCCTCGCTGAGCGGCTGGGAGGAGCAGGGCCGCCTCGACGGCTTCCTGGATCTGACGCGCGACTGCTGGCGCACCCGGGGCTACGGGGACTTCTGGCCGTACATGATGGTGGCCGAGGGATCGGTGGACATCTGCGCCGAGCCGGAGCTGTCGCTGTGGGACATGGCGGCCAACGCCATCATCGTGCAGGAGGCGGGCGGCGAGTTCACCAGCCTGGACGGGGCGCGCGGGCCCGGCGGGGGCAACGCCGCGGCCTCCAACGGCCTGCTCCACAACGATCTGCTGGGCTATCTGAACCAGCGCTACTGAACCGGCACTACTGGGCGCGCACGCCCTCTTGTTGACCCTCGGTCACCGTGTGACGATGAGAGCCCCCGTTTGTGAATTTGTGAAACCCTTCCCCAGGGCTTCGCGAAGGAGGTGGCTGACGTCCATGCTCGTCCGTGACGCCATGAGCTCGGTGGTTCTCACCATCGGACCCACGCATACGCTCCGTCAGGCGGCGGCTCTGATGTCCGCGCGCCGCATCGGAGCGGCCGTCGTCCTCGACCCCGACACCTGCGGTCTGGGCATCCTCACCGAACGCGACATCCTCAACTCCGTGGGCCTCGGCGAGGACCCGGACCGCGAGCTCGCCCACGACCACACCACGACCGACGTCGTCTTCGCCGCGCCGGAGTGGACCCTGGAGGACGCTGCCGACGCCATGGCCCACGGCGGCTTCCGGCATCTGATCGTCATGGACGGCGGCGAGCCCGTGGGCATCGTGTCCGTCCGCGACATCATCCGCCAGTGGGCCCCCGGATACGGCAAGCGGTCCGTCAGCCTCGCAGGGCCTGGACAGCGGCCTCCAGCCGCTTGCCGTAGTCAGCGTCCGCCTGGCGGAAGTTGTTGATCGCGCGCTCGGCGATGTCGTCGCGCGAGACCTTGGCGATGAAGCCCGCCAGGTTGGCGATCAGGCGCTCCTTCTCCTCCTCCGTCATCAGGCGGTAGAGGTTGCCCGCCTGAACGAAGTCGTTGTCCTCGGCGTGCACGGGCGCCTCGTGGTCGCCCGTCACCCCGGTGACGGGGACCGCCTGCCACAGCGGCCGGCCGGTCTGATTCGGGCCGCCGAAGCTGTTGGGCTCGTAGTTCTTCGCGCCCTGGTGGCGGCCGTCGTACAGGAAGCCGTCACGGCTGTGCGTACGGGCCTCCGTGGCGTGCGGCCGGTTCACCGGCAGGTGGTCGGCGTTGACGCCGACGCGGTAGCGGTGGGCGTCGCCGTAGGCGAAGAGGCGGCCCTGGAGCATCTTGTCGGGCGAGGGGCCGATGCCGGGCACGAAGTGCGCCGGGGAGAAGATCGACTGCTCGACCTCGGCGAAGATGTTCTGCGGGTTGCGGTTGAGCTCCAGCTTGCCGATCTCGATGACCGGGTAGTCCGCGTGCGGCCACACCTTGGTGAGGTCGAACGGGTTGAAGCGGTACGTCGCGGCCTCGGCGGCGGGCATGATCTGCACACCGACGGTCCAGGTCGGGTAGTCCCCGCGCTCGATGGCCTCGCGCAGGTCGCGCTGGTGGGAGTCCGGGTCCTCACCGGCGAGCTTGTTGGCCTCGTCCTGCGTCAGGCACTTGATGCCCTGGTCGGTCTTGAAGTGGTACTTGACCCAGAAGACCTCGCCGGCCTCGTTGTTCCACTGGAACGTGTGCGAGCCGAAGCCGTCCATGTGGCGGTAGCTCGCCGGGATGCCGCGGTCACCGAAGAGCCAGGTCACCTGGTGCGTGGACTCGGGCGACAGGCCCCAGAAGTCCCAGACGTTGTCCGCCTCCTGCGAGCCGGTGTACGGGTCGCGCTTCTGGGTGTGGATGAAGTCCGGGAACTTGATGGCGTCCTTGATGAAGAACACCGGGGTGTTGTTGCCGACGAGGTCGTAGTTGCCCTCCTCGGTGTAGAACTTCACCGCGAAGCCCCGCGGGTCGCGCACCGCGTCCGGCGCGCCGAGGTTGCCGGCGACCGTCGAGAAGCGGAGGAAGACCTCGGTCTCCTTGCCCACCTGGGACAGGAACTTCGCCCGGGTGTAGCGCGAGACATCGGCCGTCACGGTGAACGTGCCGTACGCGCCGGCGCCCCGGGCGTGCACCACGCGCTCCGGAATCCGCTCGCGGTTGAAGTGCGCCAGCTTCTCGAGCAGGAGCTGATCCTGGACCAGGACCGGGCCGCCGGGACCGGCGGTCTCGCTGTTCTGGTTGTCCGCTACCGGAGCACCGGACTCCGTGGTCAGCGGCCCCGTCGATTCCGCTGCATAGTCCTGCACCGTCACCTGTGCCTCCTGCGTTGCGTCCTGCCACTTGGCTTGCGTCAAAACAGATCCTACATTGGACTCAGTCCAAGTCAAGATGAGAACAAAGACCGTACCTGTTCGGGGTACGCCCTCTCGCTGTTAGGCTGAATGTCATGAGTGACCTGCTGGAACGACTTCGAGCACGCGGCTGGCGGCTGACGGCGCAGCGACGGGTCGTGGCCGAGGTTCTCGACGGGGACCACGTCCACCTCACCGCCGACGAGGTGCACGCCCGCGCCGCGGAGCGGCTGCCCGAGATCTCCCGCGCGACCGTCTACAACACGCTCGGCGAGCTGGTCTCGCTGGGCGAGGTGATCGAAGTCAGTACGGATCGACGGGCGATGCGGTACGACCCCAACGCCCACCGGCCGCACCACCATCTGGTGTGCGCCCGCTGCGGCACCGTGCGCGATGTGCACCCCCGCGGCAACCCGCTGGCGGATCTGCCGGACGCCGAGCGCTTCGGCTTCACGGTCTCCGACGTGGAGGTCACCTACCGGGGGCTGTGCCCGTCCTGCTCCCCGGCCGCCTGACGGCGACCAGCGGCGGCGCACGACCGGCTTCCCCGGCTGTTCCGGCTCCCCCACCCGCGCCTCCCGCGGCCCGATCCTGGCCGTCGCGCGGCCGGCCGGGCCGCCCCGCGACGGGGTCACGGGATCATGCTGGCAGGTGGGGCCGGACGGGCGCGACGATCTTTCCGGACCATGTCAGGTCGAGATCGCGACACGCGCGGGTTCGCGGTAGAAGCCCTGGTGGGGCGGGCCGTATCGACAACGCCGTGCGCGGGGCCGCGCAGGCGCGGGCCATACATAGGCCAAAGGCCCGAATCCTGAAGGATTCGGGCCTTGGCTCTCGTAGCGGGGACAGGATTTGAACCTGCGACCTCTGGGTTATGAGCCCAGCGAGCTACCGAGCTGCTCCACCCCGCGTCGTTGTGTCTCAACTATAACCGCACCTTTGCGACCAGCGCAAATCCCATACGGAGGGGCCCTCCGACGCAGGGCCGGGCGGCCGGAGCCCCGGCGGGCCGGGGACCGCGCGAGGGGTCGGCCAGGGCGACACGCTCAGGCCGACAGTTCCTGCTGGAGGGCGTCGCGCAGCCGCGCCGCCCGCTCCGCGACCTCGGCCGGCCCGAGCTCCACCGCGCGGGCACACCACCGCTGGCCCTCCGCCAGCGCCCCGCGGCGCGCGGCCAGCAGCGCCAGGCGCAGGGCGGCGCGCCCGTGCCCCGCGTTCGCCGCGTGGGTCCACCACAAGGCCGCTTCGGACTCGCTGCCCTCGCGGGCGAGCAGCAGCCCCAGGTTGAAGGCGCCGTTGCGGCTCCCGGCCTCCGCCGCCATGCGGTACCAGTGGGCCGCCTCGGCCACGTCGCCGCGCGCGGCGGCCAGCATGCCGACGCGCACCTGGGCGCGCCGGTGCCCCTGGCGCGCCGCCCGCTCGTACCACTCCTCACACTCGGCGGGGCCGCCGCCGTCCGCGGCGGCCTCGGCCCAGGCGTCGGCCGCGTCGCCGCCGGCCGCCGAGCGGCGGTCCTGCTCCTCCAGGAGGGTGCCGAGCCGGAACGCGGCCTCCGCGCTGCCGCCGTCGGCGGCGAGGCGCAGATGGCGCTCCGCGTCCCGCTCCTCGCCCTCGAGCAGCAGGGCCATGGCGACCTGGAGGGCGGCCTCGGTGTGCCCGGCCGCGGCCGCGCGCTCGTACCACTGCCGCGCCGTACGGTCGTCGTCGCGCGAGGCGTAGAGGATGCCGAGGTTGAACGCGGCGTCCACGCTGCCCGCCTCGGCGGCCTTGGAGAACCAGGGCTCGGCCCCCGCCGCGTCCCCCCGCTGGAGCAGCAGGATGGCGAGGGCGTTGGCGGCCTCCCGGTGGCCGGCGTAGGCGGCGCGGCGGTACCACTGCTCGGCCTGCGCGCCGCGGCCCTGCTCGGCGCAGAGCAGCCCGAGGTTGTACGCGCCGTTGATGTCCCCGGCGTCGAGGGCGACGCGGTACCACCGCTCGGCGGTCTGCGGCTCGCCGCGGTCGGCGTGCAGGGCGCCGAGCGCGTTGGCGGCGTTGCCGTCGCCCTGCTGCGCCGCGCGGCGCCACCACACGGCGGCGCTGTCGGTGTCACCGGCGTCCCGCAGCAGGAAGCCCAGCGCGCAGGCGGCCCGCGGCTCGCCGTCCTTGGCGGAGGTCAGATACCAGCGGCCGGCCTCCTGGATGTCGCCGCGCTCCTCCAGCAGCGTGCCGAGGTGGAGGGCGGCCCTCCGGTGACCGCGGGCGGCGGCCTGCCGGTACCACTGCTCGGCCTCGGACTCCCCCGGGCCGGCCGGCCGGCCGTCGGCGGCCGGGGAGGCGTCGGACGCGCCGCGGGAGGCCCGGCCGCCCAGCGTGCCGGGGCCGCACTGGGAGGCGCGGCCTCCGAGGGTGTGGGGGCCGGCGGGCTCGTCCAGGCCCTGCTCCTGCAGGCGCTGCTCGTGGGCGCGCTGGTCGAGGATGCGGGCCAGGCGGTACGCCGCCTCGCGGTGGCCGTGCTCGGCGGCGGCGCGGAACCAGCGCTCGGCGCCGACGTCGCTGCGGTGCTCCAGCAGGTCGGCGAGGGCGTACGCGCCCAGGGCGTGGCCGGACTCCGCCGACTGGCGCAGCCAATACTCGGCCGCCGGCTCGTCGCCGCGCTCGCGGTAGTGCCGGCCGAGGGCGTGGGCGGCCGCCGCAGAACCGGCGACGGCGGCGATCCGCCACCAGCCCGCGGCCTCCTCGGCACGTCCGCGCTGATGGAGCAGGACCCCGAGGTTGTTGGCGGCGGCGCGGTCACCGGCGGTGGTGGCGGCCCGCAGATGGGGTTCCGCGCCGTCGAGGTCGCCGCGGCGCAGCAGCAGGGCGCCCAGCACGCTCATGGAGGCGGTGTCGCCGAGCTCGGCGGCCAGGCGGTGGCGGGTCTCCTCCTCGGCGTCCGTGGTGAGGGCGTCGGCGGAGCGGGGTTCGGGGCAGCGCGAAGTGGTGACCGGCGACTCGTAGGCGGTCACCCGGCCGGGGTCGTCCACCGGCCGTTCCGTGTCCGCCGCCGCTCCGCCTTCGCTCTTCACCACCCAATCGGAGGCGAAGCCCAACAGTTCTGCCTTGTCCCCCATAAGGGCCATCGTCGCACCACCTGCAACCCGCGTACACCTGGTATACCGCAGCCAGTGAAGTCACTTCGGCGTTTTGTCGACTTCCCGACACGACAACTCACCAAACGCCTGAGCCACGGTGTCCCCCACACAAGCGAAAGGCCCGGAGTCAGATTGACTCCGGGCCTTTCTCCAGTAGCGGGGACAGGATTTGAACCTGCGACCTCTGGGTTATGAGCCCAGCGAGCTACCGAGCTGCTCCACCCCGCGTCGTTGTGTCTCAACCGTACCACGACGTGGGGTGATGCCCTCACCGGCCGGACGGCGGGGGCATTCGGCCCCGTCCCGGCCGGGCCGGCCGGCGGCGGTGCGCCGACCGGCCGACCGGGTGCGACTTCGGCGAGTCAGCCGCTCGGGGTTAGCCGCCGGACTGCTGACCGCCGAGCCGCAAGCCGCCGCCACTCCGCTGCGCCGCCCTCTGCTCCGCCTCCGCGATGCGCTTCAGAGCCGTCTTCAGGTCGTCCTGGGCCTTGCCGTAGTCGGCCCAGTTCTTCTGCTCCAGCGCCTTCTGTCCCGCGTCGAACGCCTTCTGGGCGTCCTCCACCGCCTGCTTCACCGTCGGGTCGGTGACCGGCGGCGGCGTGGTGCCCTCGGCCGGCGGCTTCGTGGGCTCCGGCCCCTTGGTGCCGAAGACCTCGTCCAGCGCCTCCCCGAGGGTGTTCCGGAACGCGGTCTTGTCGCCGTACGACACCAGCACCTTCTTCAGCAGCGGATAGTTGGCCCCCGCGCCCCGGACGTACACCGGTTCGACGTACAGCAGGCCTCCCCTGAGCGGCACCGTGAGCAGGTTGCCGTACTCGACCTCGGAGTCGCCCCTCTTGAGAATGTTGATCTCATTGGCGATCTCGGTCTCGGAGTTGAACTTCGCCTGCACCTGCTGCGGTCCCGACACCGGACTGTTCGACGGCAGCTTCAGAATTCTGATCTTGCCGTACTCGCCGCTGGTGGCGTCGGCGTCCACGGACATGAAGGCGCCGAGGTTTTCCCGCCGGTTGGGCGTGAACGTCGTGGTCAGCGAGAACGTCTGGGCCTTCTGGTCCGGCATCCGCATGCTGAGGTAGTACGGCGGCACGGCGTTGCCCGACTTCTGCGTCGGGTCGTCCGGCACCTGCCACACCTCGCTGCCGCTGTAGAACTGCGCGGGGCTGGTCACGTGGTAGCGGGTGAGCAGCTCCCGCTGGACCTTGAACAGGTCCTGCGGGTAGCGCAGATGGCGCATCAGCTCCGGGTCGATGGCGCTCTTGGGCTCGACCGTGCCCGGGAACGCCTTCTTCCAGGTCTTGAGCACCGGGTCCTCGGTGTCCCACTCGTAGAGCTTCACCGTGCCGTCGAAGGCGTCCACGGTGGCCTTCACCGAGTTGCGGATGTAATTGACCTGGTTCTGCTGTGCCACCACGGCGCGCTGCCCGTTGGTCAGCGAGTCGGCCGTGGTGTCACCCAGCGTCGTACGCGAGGAGTACGGGTAGCCGTTGGACGTGGTGTAGGCGTCCACGATCCACTGGATGCGGTTGTTGACGACCGCGGGATAGGCGTCGCCGTCGATGGTCAGCCACGGCGCGACGGACTCGACGCGCTCCTTGGGCGTGCGGTTGTAGAGAATCCGCGAGTCCTTGCCGATCGCTCCCGAGTAGAGGATCTGCGGCTCGCCGAACGCGACGGCGTACGCGGCCCGGTTGACGGGGCTGGAGAGGCTCACCCCGCTCTTGCCGGTGTAGCTGTACGGCTTCTCGCCACTGTCGTCGGAGTAGTCCAGCTCCTTCTGCGGACCGCCCACGATGGAGTACTGCGTGGTCTTCTCGCCGTAGT
Source organism: Streptomyces sp. URMC 123 (assembly GCF_051386515.1). Taxonomy (NCBI): domain Bacteria; kingdom Bacillati; phylum Actinomycetota; class Actinomycetes; order Kitasatosporales; family Streptomycetaceae; genus Streptomyces; species Streptomyces sp. URMC 123. The sequence continues at coordinate 50,385 of NZ_JBPQTV010000001.1, forward strand.
ACACCCGCTGCTCGTAGGGGCTGAGGCTGCCCTTGGCCGGCAGTTCGGACTCGGTGAACTCCGGGGCACCGCCGCTCTGGGTCGTGGTGCCCTTGGCCGCCACGACGCCGAAACCGTGGGTGTACTTGAAGTGGTCGTTGATCCAGTTGCGCTCGGGAATGCCGTTGATGTTCAGCTCGCGCAGACCGATGACCGTGTCCTGGTCCTTGCCGTCCTGGCCCTTGTAGCGGTCGACGTCCAGGGTGCTGGGGAAGCCGTAGTAGCCACGCACCTGCTGGAGCTGCTGGTACGTCGGCGACACGATGTTGGGGTCGAGCAGCCGCATGCTGGCGGTGGCGTCCACATCGGCCCGCAGCTGCTTGTCGTCCTTGGTGTCGCTGATCCCGGGGTAGTCGGTGACCTGCGCCTTGTCGATGCCGTACGCCGCGCGCGTGGCCTCGATGTTCTTCGCGATGTACTGCGCTTCCTTGGCCTGCTCATTGGGCTGGACCTGGAACTTCTGCACGATCGCGGGGTAGAGGCCGCCGATCAGGATCGCGGACAGCACCATCAGGCCGAAGCCGATGACCGGCAGCTGCCAGGTGCGCCGCCACAGGGTGGCGAAGAACAGCACCGCGCAGATCACGGCGATGCAGAACAGAATGGTCTTCGCCGGGAGGTACGCGTTGGCGTCGACGAAGCGCAGACCGGTCCACCCGTGCGTGGACTTGAGGTCACTGGACTTGACGGCCAGCCCATAGCGGTCGAGCCAGTAGGCGACCGCCTTGAGCGAGACGAAGATGCCGAGCAGCACCGAGAGGTGGCCGGTGGCGGCGGCGGTGGCGCGCGAGCCGGGGCTCGTGATGCGCAGCCCGCCGTACAGGTAGTGCACCAGCGCGGCGGCGACCAGACAGAGCACCGCGGCCGCGAAGCCGAAGCTCAGCAGGAAGCGGTACCAGGGCAGGTCGAAGGCGTAGAACGCCACGTCCTTCTGGAAGTGGGCGTCCTTCTCGCCGAAGGGCACACCGTTCACCCACAGCAGCCAGGTCCGCCACTGACCGGAGGCCGCGGCACCGGCGATGAGGCCGACCAGCGCCGTGACGGCGATCAGCACCCACTTCTTGTAGGGCGCGATGCCCATGCGATACCGGTCGAGGCTCTGCTGCTCCAGCGACATCGCGCTCAACGGCGGCCGCAGCCGGTGCGCCAGCCAGATGTTGAATCCCACGGCGACGGCCATCAGCAGACCGAAGACGGAGAACAGGCCGATCTTGGTCCACAGGGTGGTGGTGAAGACCGATGAGTAGTGGACCGAGCGATACCAGAGCCAGTCCGTCCAGAACCCGGCGAACATGACGAAGAGCATGGCCAGCACGGCCAGCACGCCCAATGTCATGAGCAGGGTCCGGACCCGCCGGGACGGTCGGCCGACTCTGATCCGCGGCCCTGTAGGGCCTCCGCCGCGGTCCGGCATCTGGAAAGCCAAGGTGCGCACCTCGAAGTTTCGCTGTCGTATGAGCGGGCCCCGCGATAGTAGAGGCCCACTCATGCAACTTACTCAAGCTTTACCCAGTTCCCATTTCGGGGGGCGAAGGAGGCAGGATATTCACATGCCCAACCTTTCCCCCGGCACTCCGGACCCCCAGTCGCCCGTTCCCTCGACCCCGATGGCCGCCAGCCCGCTCACCCGAGCCGTGCTGGAGATCGACGAATACGCCTCGGGCCTCGGCTGGGACCAGCCCGCCCGGCTCTTCGCCCTGGTCGACACGGCGCGGCTGCGCGGCCGGGAGCCGGAGCTCGCCGCTCAGCTCGGGCTCGACGAGGAGGCCGCGGCCGGCTCGCTGACCCCCATCGAGCAGGACGAGCTGCCGGCCGGCGCGGCGCTCGACGAGTTCCTCGCCACGATCGCCTGGCCGGACGCGGTGACGGGGTGCGCCCTGACCGTGGAGCGGCTGATGCTGCCGCCGTCGGCGGAGGGCACCGTTCCCAAGGGGCTGAGCGAGAAGAAGCTGGCCGCGTGGGTCGCCTCCCACCCGGAGCGGCGCGAGGTCCGGATGACCGTGGCGGTGCTGCGGGACGGCGCGCGGGAGTCCGCGATCCGGCTGCGCGAGAAGGACTCGCCCACCGAGGTGCTCACCGGGTCCGATCTGGTTCCGGGCCTGGCCGAGGCGCTCGCCGCGACCTTCGCGGACTGACGGCCCCGGTCGGCCGCCGTACGGTCCCGGCCCGGCCCGTCGCGTCGTACGACCCGGGCCGTCGTACGACCCGGGCCGTGGCGTCGTACGGTCCAGGGACGTCGTACGCGCCTCGGGCCGCTCGTGGCGTGCCGCTCAGCTCGCCGTGCAGCGCGGCAGCCCCTCGGTGCTGCCGGCGCTGATGCGCTCCAGGGACGTCACGGCGTCCTCGATGGTGTCCACCTTCACCAGGGTGAGACCCTCGGGCACGTCCTTGGCGGCGGCCGCGCAGTTGTCCTTGGGGGTCAGGAAGTACTCCGCGCCCTTGGCCCGGGCGCCGACGGTCTTCATCTGGATGCCCCCGATGGGACCGACCTTGCCCTTGTCGTCGATCGTGCCGGTGCCGGCCACGAACTTCCCGCCGGTGAGGTTGCCGGGGGTCAGTTTGTCGACAATCCCGAGGGCGAACATCAGGCCGGCGCTGGGGCCGCCCACATCGGCCAGCTTGATGTCGATCTCGAAGGGGAACGTGTGGTCGGTGTCGGCCTTGATGCCGACGATGGCGCGGTCGCCGTCCGGAGCTCTGTCCGTGGTGATCGTGACCGTACGGGCGCCCCCGGGCTCCTTGCGCGCCTTCTCCGCCGCGGCGGCGTCCTGGGCCGGGATCACGGAGAAGTCGACCTTCTCGCCGGGCTTGTGCTTGGTGACCAGCTTGACGACATCGCCAGGGGCCTCGACCGGCTCGCCGTCCACGGCCTTGATGACGTCCCCGGCGTGCAGCGCGCCCTGGGCGGGGCTGTCCTTGACGACGGAGGCGACCACCACGCGGGAGCCCACCGGGATCTTCAACTGGCGCAGGGCGGCCGCCTTGGCGCTCTCCTGCGACTGGCTGAACTCCTCGGCGTTCTCCTGGTTGGCCTGCTCGGCCGTCTGGCCGCGGGGGTAGAGGGTGTCGTGCGGCACGACGGCGTCGTCGTGCGACAGCCAGCCGTAGACCGCCTCCAGGAGGTTCATCCGGTACTCGGCGCCGGTCACGCGGACCGTCGTCATATTGAGGTGGCCCGTCGCGGGGTAGGTCTCGTGACCCGAGATCTGCAGCACCGGCTCGCCGCCGTGGTCACCCAGGGTGTTCACCGTGGGGCCCGGGGACATCTCCGAATACGGCACGGGAATCAGCACCCCGACACACAGCAGCGCGATCAACATCAGGGTGGAGGCGAGCATCGTCACGGTGCGGCGCGGCATGGAACGACAGTACGGGACGGGTCCGACAGCGCGCCCGCCGGGCCGGTGCGGGACAGGCCTACGGGCGACACGCGGGGGCCACGAGGCTCAGGCGGCGTCCGAACCCGAGCGGGAACGTTCCATCGCTTCCCGGAAACGGGCGTAACCGGCCAGCTCGGCCACGTCGCCGATCCTGCGGTTCCGGGCGGCCCAGCTCGCCCACAGGGCGGCGATGAGCGCCGCCGCCACCGGAATGAGCAACCAAGCGAGCGCCGCCATGCCGGCCTCCCGACCCCAAACAATCACGACTGACCGATGAGCAGATTAACCATCCGCACGATGAACGCTTCCCTCGGGGGTGGAGTCACACAACAGGGAACCATCCGGAAGGAGCAGGCGAGAGAGCCGGAAGAGCCACGGTGACGGGCGTATTGGAGTACGGGGCGGCGCGTTGCGCGCGCGTGACGGCGCGGATGTGCTCCGTGCGCCCCCTGGAGTGGGTGCATAGCGCTTCTGCTACGCGCCCACCCGTCGCCCGACCACCACCCCACACGGAGGCGCTACGCGCCGACCCACTCCTCTGTGCCGTCCGTGAAGGACTGGTGCTTCCAGATGGGGACCTCGCGCTTGAGGTCGTCGATCAGCCGGCGGCACGCGGCGAACGCCTCGGCGCGGTGCGGGCAGGAGACGGCCACGACCACCGCCAGATCCCCCACGACAAGATCACCGACACGGTGCACGGCCGCCATCGCCCGAACGGGAAAGTCCGCGGCCACCTTCTCCGCCACCCGGCGCAGCTCCGCCTCGGCGGTCGGGTGCGCGGAGTACCCCAGCGCGGTGACCCCCGCGCCACCGTCGTGGTCGCGCACCGTACCGACGAAGAGCGCCGTACCGCCCGCGGCGTCGTCGCCGACGGCGGCGAAGACCTCGTCCACCGACAGGGGCGCCTCGCGGACCGCCAGCAGCCGGATCGGATCGGGGTGCGCCCGCGCCCCCTGATGATCGTACGTGCCTACCATGCGGACCATCGTGCCCCAGGCACCCGGCGGGGAACAATGATCCGGCTCGCACGCCCCCACGGGCCCCGTACGGCGCGGCCCGGCCCGCGGCCGTCAGCGCCTGCGCCGGGCCTCGGAGCCTGCGCCGAGCCTCAGAGCCTGCGCCGCGCCTTGCGGGCCCTGCGCACCAGCGCCGCCGTGCCGACCAGCGCGACCGTCGCGCCCGCCGCGCCCAGCGTCGTGGCGTCCTTGCGGCCCAGCCGGCGCCCGGCGACCGTGTGCCGGCCCGCGACCTCCTCCAGGAGCTCCGCGAGCACCTCCTCGTTGGTCCACTTCGGCCGCCAGCCGGCGTCGTGCAGCCGGCTGCCGCTGACCACCCACGGGTGCATCGTGTAGGCCAGGTCGCCCGCCGGGGAGGGCGTGAGGCCCAGCCGGTGCAGCCGCGAGGCGGCGCCCAGGGCCACCGAGGACGGGAGCTCCATCCGGCGGATGCCCGTGAGCTCCTCGACCTCCTCCTGCTCCAGCCAGCCGTCGCAGCCGACCGCGAGCTCGCCCTCCACCTTCTCCAGGGCGGCGTACTCCAGTGCTGCGGCCAGGTCCTCCACATGACAGAACTGCCACGTGGGGCGGGAGCCGGCGACCACCAGCAGTCGCGGCGACTCGAAGTAACGGGTCAGGGCCGTGTCCGTGCCGCCGACCAGGATGGCGGGCCTGACCACCGTCACATTCAGACCGGGGTGCGCCCGGGGCGCCCGGCGGCCCAGCCGCTCGATCTCCAGCAGATCTCCGACCCCGGTGGCGTCGGCCGTGGCCCGCAGCTCCGCGTCCTCGGCGAGCGGGATGTCGTTGTCCGGCAGGGCGCCGTAGACCATCGCCGAGGTGCACAGCACGACCCGGTGCACCCCGGCCGCCGCCGCTGCCGTCAGGACTGTCTGCGTGCCCCGGACGTTGTACGCCGTACGGGCGGCGTCGTCGCTCTCCAGGTCCAGGTCGAGGGCGAGGTGGACCACGACGTCGACGCCGCGCAGCCGCTCGGCGATGGCGGGGTCGCGCACATCCAGCACATGCCACTGCGCCTCGCTCACCTCACCGCGCCGCTCGTCGATGGCGACGACGTGCTTGACCTCCTCGGACTCGGTCAGCCGCTGCGTGAGCAGGGCGCCGACGCCTGAGGCGGCGCCGGTGACGGCCACGACGGGCCGCCGCGCGGCACGGGCTGAACCGTTTCGCGCTGCGCGAACTTCTCGGTCTGGGGAACTCACCGGGCGTCTCCAGCGGTTGTCAGCAGTACGTACGTGTGCATGCCCGTACGGACCAGGTGTCGTCCATCCTGCCGCAGGCCTCAGGACAGCGAAGCACCGAGCCCTCCCCCGGGCGGGGTGTCTACGCTGGTCGTGTAGTCGGGCAGTCGCCGTCGGCCTCAGCCGGCGGCCTTGAGAGCCGAGGAAACCCGTGAGTGACACCCCATTCGGATTCGGCCTTCCGCCGGAGGAGCCGGAGGACGGCGACAACGGCAAGAAGAAAGGCGGTCAGGGCGGTAACCAGGGCCCCGCGAATCCGTTCGGGTTCGGCGCGGGCGGCGGGGCGGACAACCCGTTCGCCGCGATGTTCGGTTCGCTGAACCCGGGCGACCTGGGCGCGGCCTTCCAGCAGCTGGGGCAGATGCTCAGCTACGAGGGCGGCCCCGTCAACTGGGACATGGCCAAGGACATCGCCCGCCAGACCGTCGCGCAGGGCACCGCCGACGGCACCAAGGACGCCAGCGTCTCGCCGAGCGAGCGCACCGCCGTCGAGGAGGCGGTGCGGCTGGCCGACCTGTGGCTGGACGGCGTCACCTCGCTGCCCTCCGGCTCCGGCTCCGCCGTGGCCTGGAGCCGCGCGGAGTGGGTCGAGGCGACCCTGCCGGTGTGGAAGGACCTCGTCGACCCGGTCGCGGAGCGCGTGGGCGCGGCCATGGGCAGCGTCCTGCCCGAGGAGATGCAGGCCATGGCCGGCCCGCTGCTCGGGATGATGCGCTCCATGGGCGGCGCGATGTTCGGCACCCAGATCGGGCAGGCCGTGGGCGTGCTGGCGGGCGAGGTGGTCGGCTCGACCGACATCGGGCTGCCGCTGGGCCCGGCCGGCAAGGCCGCGCTGCTGCCGGTGAACATCGCGGCGTTCGGCGCCGGCCTGGGCGTCCCCCAGGAGGAGGTGCGGCTGTACCTGGCGCTGCGCGAGGCCGCCCACCAGCGGCTGTTCGCCCATGTGCCGTGGCTGCGCTCGCATCTGTTCGGTGCCGTCGAGGGCTACGCCCGCGGGATCAAGGTCGACACGGCCAAGCTGGAGGACGTGGTCGGCCAGCTCGACCCCACGCACCCGGAGCAGCTCCAGGAAGCACTCCAGCAGGGCATGTTCCAGCCGGAGGACACCCCGGAGCAGAAGGCGGCGCTGGCCCGGCTGGAGACCGCCCTGGCGCTGGTCGAGGGCTGGGTCGACGCGGTGGTGCACGCCGCGGCGGCGCCGCACCTGCCCTCCGCGGGAGCGCTGCGGGAGACCCTCCGGCGGCGGCGCGCCAGCGGCGGTCCGGCCGAGCAGACGTTCGCCACGCTGATCGGCCTGGAGCTGCGGCCGCGCCGGCTGCGGGACGCCTCCCGGCTGTGGGCCTCGCTCACGGACGCCCGGGGCATGGAGGGCCGTGACGCCCTCTGGGAGCACCCCGACATGCTGCCGACCGCCCACGACCTGGACGACCCGGACGGCTTCGTCCACCGCGAGCAGCTCGACTTCTCGGAGCTGGACAAGATGCTCGGCGAGGCCGCGGGCAGCGGCGGCGCCCGGCCGTCCCTGACGAAGGACGACAAGGGCGACACGGGTGCCAAGGGTGACGAGGGCGCCAAGGACACCGAGGCCGCGTCGCGCGATGGAGCCGAGAGCGGCGGGAAGCCCCAGGGGCAGGACGGCGAGTCCACGGGGCGGGACGCCGGGGAGCCCGAGGGGAAGGACCGCAGGCAGTCCGAGCGGCCGAACGACGACGGCGAGAAGTGAGCCTGCGCGAGGACGCGGCACGCGTCCTGAAGGAGTGGGCCGCCCCGGACGACGAGCAGGAGCGCCTGCGCCTGCAGTACGGCGACCATCTGGCCGCGCGCCCCGACGGCATGTGGCGGTCCTGCCGCGAGGGTCACATCACGGCGAGCGCCCTGGTCGTCGACCCGTCGGCCGACCGGGTGCTGCTGACGCTGCACGGCAAGCTGAACATGTGGCTGCAGATGGGCGGGCACTGCGAGGAGCAGGACTCCACCCTGGCCGGTGCCGCCCTGCGGGAGGCGACCGAGGAGTCCGGCATCGGCATTCTGACGCTGCTGCCGGGCGGCCCGGTCCGGCTGGACCGGCACCACACCCCCTGCGCGTGGCACCTGGACGTGCAGTACGCGGCGGTGGCCCCGCCGGGTGCGGTCGAGGCGATCAGTGACGAGTCGCTCGATCTGCGCTGGTTCACGTACGACGAGGTGGCGGACGTCGCCGACACATCGGTGCGGCGGCTGGCGGAGCGCACCCGCGCGCTGCTCAAGGGCTCGGGCGCGGCGTAGCGGGCGCGCTGTCGCGGCCGTGGCCCCTGGCCGCCGGCCTGCCCGTGGCTCCTGGCTCCTGGCTCCCGGCTCCCAGCTCCTGAGCGTGCCGGGGCCGGGGGCCGAGGGCCTCACTCGCTGCGGGCGGCGGGGAGGTGCGGCAGGTGATCGACGGCGGCGACCCCCTCCAGATAGCCGCGGGCCCGCTCCGTACGGGGGTAGGTCTCCAGCAGCCGCCAGAACGCCGCGCCGTGGCCGGGCACCAGAAGGTGCGCGAGCTCGTGCAGGAGGACGTAGTCGATCACGTAGTCCGGCATGCCCTGGAGGCGGTGCGAGAGCCGGATGCTGCCCTCGGCCGGCGTGCAGGAGCCCCATCGGGTGTTCTGGTTGGTCACCCAGCGGACCGAGGCGGGGCGCGCCCGGCCGCCGAGGTACTGGGCCGAGAGGCGCTCGGCCCGGGCGACGAGCTGGCTGTCCCCCAGCACGCGCCTGCTCTCCTGCGCGGCCAGTTTGTCCAGCATCACGGTCACCCAGCGCCGCTCCTCGGCCTCGGTCATCCGGGCCGGGATGAGGACGACGGTCCGGTCACCCTCGCGATAGGCGGATACGGTTCGGCGGCGGCGTGCGCTCCTTCGGACCTCGACCGCGCTCGTCGCCGAGGCGCGCGGCGGCCGGCTTCCGACAGTGCTGTCCTGCGCCTTTCCGGCGAAGTGGGGTGGGTCGGCGGGCACGCCCCGACGTTACCCGCTGGGAGCCGGTGCCGTCCCGCCCCTCGAAGGGTTCGCCGACGATCCCCCCAACCGCCCACCACTTGTATGACTAACGCCCCCGGCCTGTGGACAACTCGCCGCGCCGATCACCGCCGCGTCGCATGCTGGGGACCGGACGACGGATGGCGTCCGATCGACACATCACGGGGGCGGACATGACGGTGACACAGCACGTGGTCGCACGTGGGACGACGCAGCACGAGGCCGCGCACGGCACGACCGGGGCGCGCGCGGTCGCGCACCGCACGGCACAGCGCGCGCACGGCACCACCCACGACGCGATCGCGCACGGCGGGACACCCCGCGACACGCCGTCGGCCATCCCGGACCACCCGGCGCTCAAGCCGGCGCTGCGCCGCGGCTGGCGGGACCGGCAGACCCTCCAGTTGGGAGTGACCGCGGCGCACGCCGTGACCCTGGGGCCGGTGGACACGGCGACGGCCAGCCTTCTCGACCTTCTCGACGGCACCCGCGGCATGCCCCTGCTGCGGCGCGAGGCGCACGCCCTCGGCCTCCCGGACGGTCACGTCGACGCGCTGATGGGCCGGCTGGCGGCGGCCGGGGTGCTGGAGGACTCCCCGGGACGGTCCACCGCGCCCGATCGCCTCCGCCCCGATCTCGCCTCGCTCAGCGTGCTGCACCCCGAGGCGGGGGCGCCGTCCCGGCTGCTGGCCGCGCGCCGCCGGGCCAGGGTGCGGGTACGGGGCACCGGCCGGCTCGGCACGGCCATCGCGACGGCGCTGTCGGCTGCCGGCGTGGGACAGGTCGACACGGTGGACGGCGGCTGCGTCGAGCCCTGGGACACGCACCCCGCGGGGCTGCCGACGACGGCGGTGGGCGAGCGGCGCGACGCGGCGGCCCGGCGGGCCGTTCGGGAGGCGGCGGCGCAGCCCTGCCGCGCCGGCTCCCGCCGGGGCGACGACTCATCGGCCGGCTCATCGGCCGGGGCCGCCGAGCCGGGGCTGGCGCTGACCGTCCTCGCGCCCCGCGACGGCCTCGCCGCCTACGCCCCCGATCCCCTCGCCGCCGAGCCGCTCATGGCGTCCGGGACGCCGCATCTGTACGCGGGGGTGATCGAGGCGACCGGTGTGGTGGGGCCGCTCGTGCTGCCGGGCGAGTCGGCGTGCGCCGGCTGCCTGGAGCTGGAGCGGACCGAGCGGGAGCCCTGGTGGCCGCTGCTGCTGGCCCAGTGGCGGTCGGGACGTTCGGCGCGGCGCGCGGGAGTGCCCGCCGGTGACACCGCGCTGACGAGCGTGGTGGCGGGGCTGGCGGCCGCCCACGCGCTGAGCTTCCTCGACGGCCGGCCGCCGGTCAGTGTGGGCGGACGGCTGGAGGTGGCCCTGCCGGATCTGATCACACGCCCGTCGTGGATCTCCCCCTCCGCGCACTGCTCCTGCGGAGCCTCCGAGCCCCTCGATGCCGTCACCGCCGCCGCGACGAGGAATCCCCCTCCGCCCGCTTCCGGCCACACGGGACAATGACCGGGTGCCTCGCCGGCCACGGCGAGGAGTGGGGGGCGACCCCCGAGAGTCCGGTGGGAGTTGGAGGGGCGAATGTCTGATCTTCCCCGCATGGCGGTCCGGTGGGCCGCCGGATTGGCCGAGCCGCCAGTGAGGTTGGCCGGGCGGGCCGCATCGGGGCTCAGAAGCGGCGCTTCCGACGCGCTGGGGACCGTGGAAGGACGCACGCATGTCTGATTTGCCACGCAAGGCCGTGGTTCGTACGGCCAAGCTCGCCGCACTCCCCCTGGGCTTCGCGGGCCGCACCGCGCTGGGCATCGGAAAGCGCATCGGTGGCCGGCCCGCCGAGATCATCGCCAATGAGCTGCAGCAGCGCACGGCGGAGCAGCTCTTCGCGACGCTCGGGCAACTCAAGGGCGGGGCGATGAAGTTCGGCCAGGCGCTGTCCGTCTTCGAGTCGGCCCTGCCCGAGGAGATCGCCGGCCCCTATCGGGCGGCACTGACCAAGTTGCAGGAGGCGGCGCCGCCGATGCCCACCCGCACGGTGCACACCGTGCTGGAGGAGCGGCTGGGGGCGGACTGGCGCGACCTCTTCCGGGAGTTCGACGACCGGCCGGCGGCCGCGGCCTCGATAGGACAGGTGCACCGAGCCGTCTGGCACGATGGGCGCCCGGTCGCCGTCAAGGTGCAGTACCCGGGGGCCGGTGAGGCGCTGCTGTCGGACCTGGCCCAACTGGGGCGGTTCGCCCGGCTGCTGGGCCCGCTGATCCCGGGGATGGACGTCAAGCCCCTGATATCGGAGCTGCGCGACCGGGTGTCGGAGGAGCTGGACTACTCCCTGGAGGCGAAGGCCCAGCAGGCGCACGCGGAGGAGTTCGCGGGCGATCCGGACGTGGTGGTGCCCCAGGTGGTGCGTCAGGGCGACCAGGTGCTGATCACCGAGTGGCTGGACGGGGTGCCGCTGTCCGAGGTCATAGCCGACGGCAGTCAGGCGGAGCGGGACCGGGCGGGGCAGCTGCTGGCCCGGTTCCTCTTCTCCGGCACGGCGCGCACCGGCCTGCTCCACGCCGATCCGCACCCCGGGAACTTCCGCCTGGTGGCCGGGGAGGCCGGGGATGACTCCCCGGAGGGCTGGCGGCTGGGCGTGCTGGACTTCGGGACGGTCGACCGGCTGCCCGACGGGCTGCCGCCCACGATCGGCTCCGCGCTGCGGATGACGCTCGACGGGAACGCGGAGACGGTATACGAGATGCTCTGCGAGGAGGGGTTCGTCAAACCGACGATCGAACTCGACCCGCAGGCGATGCTCGACTATCTGCTGCCGATCATCGAACCGGCGCGGTCGGAGGAGTTCACCTTCAGCCGCGGTTGGATGCGCCAGCAGGCGGCCAGGATCGCCGATCCGCGCTCGCCCGCCTATCAGCTCGGCAAGCGGATCAATCTGCCGCCCGCGTATCTGCTGATCCACCGGGTGACGCTGAGCACCATCGGCGTCCTGTGCCAGCTGGGGGCGACCGTGCGGATGCGGGACGAACTGGAGGCATGGCTGCCGGGTTTCGCCACCAGGAGCGCCGAGGCGCCCGAGGGCCTTTCGGGCGACGGCGGCCCCGGTGAGCGGGAGGGCACCGAGGTGGGTGACCTGGGCCGGCGGGAGCGCCGCGCCGGGGCCTGAGCCGGCGCCACCGGGGCCCGGCCGCCGCTCCGGCCGCGCTCCGGTGGCCCGCCGGCCTCCGGTGGCCGTCGGCCTCCGGTGGCCCGCGGTTTTCGGCAGACCGCCGGCCTTCGGCGGTCCGGCCGAGGCATCGGGCGGCGCCGCTACCACCAGGAGGAGTCGAGGCGCCCCTCGATGGAGCGGATGTTGTCCCGGGAACAGTTCTCGCAGAAGTAGTGGCGACGGTGATTCTCGACGGAGCAGGTCCAGGTGACGGGCGGGGTCGGGCCCTCGGCGGTGGCTCCGCAGCGGCTGCAGCGGATGGCGCCGGACCCGGCACCCCGGTCGGCCGGGTGATGAGTCTTCTGGTCCACCCGACGACGATATCCCCGACGGGCGGGTGAGATCGGTCACAACGCACCGCTGGGCCGGTCCTCGGGGGACCGGCCCAGCGGCTGGCGCGATGGCTCGGGCCGATGCCCGATTACTGCATCACGGCCATGGCCAGCGCGCGCCGGGCGCGCAGCGAGGCCCGCTCGGCCCGGCGCTGCATGCGCCGGGCGGCGACCAGGCGCGCGGCCCTGCGTTCCGATTCGGCCTCGTGCCGCCTTTGTTGCATATGAGCACGGGCCAGGGCTTCTGGGATGAGTTGCATTTCAAGGGTCCTGTTCTGGTGGCGCGCCCGAGGCGCGCTCGAGTGGTTCGGCGTGGGAATGCGGTGAGTGGGGTTCACGGTGGGGACCTGCTTCGTGGAGCCGTGCGTCAAGGGGCGGTCGATGGTGCCGGGGCCCGGAGGGAAGGTGGGGGTCGGCCTCCGGTGTGCCGCTGTCACGCCGCGACCGGGTTCTTGCGCGGACGGCCACGCGGCCGCTTGCGGGGCACGACCACTCCCTGGACGAAGAGCTCACCACCCCAGACACCCCAGGGCTCACGGCGGTCCTTGGCGCCGGCGAGGCAGGCCTCGCGCAGCGGGCAGGTCTGGCAGAGCGACTTGGCGTACTCGACATCGGCCGGCGACTCGGCGAAGAAGACCTCCGGGTCGTAGCTGCGGCAGGGGACGAGCTCGCCGAGGCGCTCGATCTCCTGGTCGAGCGCGGTGAGCTGAGTGAGCTGAGTCAAGGGGACCTCCGTGGAGCCGGGCGGCGGGACGGTTTCGGTACGCGGTACGGACGGGGCGTGCGCGGGGCTGTGCACGGTCGGTGTTTCCTCGTCTGTTGGCCCGGCCTTGTGGGCCGGGGACTCGGTCGGTACCGGGGCGCTTTCCGAATCCGCTGCCGAAGAGAGCTGTGCTCCGGCAACGAAAAGGGCCGCGGTTCCCGGTTCGGGTTCCGCGGCCCTGGAAGGTGCCGACCTGATCGATGCGATCAGGCTGGATCTCTCCAGGGTTCGAGCCCGCGGAAGGCCCGCATCGTGAAGTACTGCTCGGCTGCGGAAGACAGACCGGTGGCGAGGAACGCGCCATTGGTCCACTTCAGCTGGAGGTCGGCACCCGGGGCCGGCGGGGCGTAGGCGTGCGCCTGCCCCATGGCTGCCACTGGCGCCTGAACCGGTCGATCGATGATCGCGACAGTGCCGCGCTCGACGTGCCGCACGTCCGCGCCGCCGGACACACCGGTGCCACGGAAGGCGAGAGCGCCGGGCAGGCAGGAGGCGACGACCGTACGACCGGCCAGTTTGGTGTTGGTGATCATTGGGCTCGCCTCCTCTCGGCGTCTCGGGGACCGGTCGGGACCGGTCCTGGGGTCTCTTCAGTACAGCACGGATTCAGCCGCTTCCAGAAGCGCTGTTTCCGTGTTCGGAAGGCTATGGGGATCGCGGCGGCATGCGCAAACTATTTTTTCGACGAGTTGCGATCAGCCTTCCGACGGCTCGTCAGCCGCCTCGTCCGACGGCTCGTCCGCGGCCTTCCCCGGGGGCTCCTCGCCGGCGCACAGGGCGAGCACATCGGCGCCGAACCGGTCCAGCTTGCGCCGGCCCACGCCGGAGATGCCGGCCAGCTCGGACTCGGTGGCCGGCACCGCCTCGGCGATGGCCATCAGCGTCTTGTCGGTGAAGACGCAGTACGCCGGCTGGCCGAGCTCCTTCGCCTGCTCCATGCGCCATTCCCGCAGCCGCTCGTAGAGGGCCTCGTCGAGATCGGACGGGCAGCCCTCGCAGCGCATCAGCTTCATCTCGCCCGCGTCGGTCAGGGTGCGTCCGCAGACCCGGCACTGGACCGGCCCCCGCCGCTTGCGCCGGCTGCCGCTGCCCCGCTCGATCCCTCCGGCGCCGCCCGCCGCGGCGCCGCGGGCACCCGAGCCCGGCCGCAGCCCGGTCAGGAAGCGGCTGGCCCGTCGAGAGGCCCGGCCGCCGGGGGCCCGGGAGAGGGCCCAGGAGAGGGTCAGATGGACCCGGGCGCGCGTGACACCCACATAGAGCAGACGCCGCTCCTCCTCGACCTGCTCATCGGTCTTGGCGTAGGTGATCGGCATCATGCCCTCGGTCAGGCCGACCAGGAAGACCGCGTCCCACTCCAGGCCCTTGGCCGCGTGCAGCGAGGCGAGGGTGACGCCCTCGACGGTCGGGGCGTGCTGGGCGGCCGCCCGCTCGTCCAGCTCGGCCACGAACTCGGCGAGGCCGGCACCGGTCCCGTCGCCCGCCGCCGCGCGGCTCGCGGCGAACTGCTCCGCCAGCCGCACCAGGGCGGCCAGCGACTCCCAGCGGTCGCGCACCGCCCCCGAGCCCGCGGGGGGCTCGGCGGTCCAGCCCTTGGTCCCGAGGACGGCCCGCACCTGGGAGGGCAGGTCCTCCGCGGCGTCGAGCATGGTGTCGTTGGCACCCGCCCGGGCGGCGCCGCGCAGGGCCACTCCGGCCTCCCGCACCTCGGGCCGCTCGAAGAAGCGCTCCGCTCCGCGCAGTTGGTAGGGGACGCCCTGATCGGCGAGGGCCTGCTCATAGACCTCGGACTGGGCGTTGATGCGGTAGAGCACCGCGACCTCACTGGCGGGGACGCCGGCGTCCAGCAGCTCGCGGATGCGGCGGGCGGTGCCCTCGGCCTCGGCCGGCTCGTCGGGGTACTCCTGGTAGACGGGCTCGGGGCCCGCCTCGCGCTGGGAGACCAGCGCCAGGCGGTGCTCGGCCGCCCGGCCGCGGGCCTGGGCCAGCAGCCCATTGGCGAGGTGCACCACCTGCGGGGTCGAGCGGTAGTCGCGGACCAGCTTCACCACGGTGGCGTTCGGGTGCCGGGTGCGGAAGTCCAGCAGGTGGTCGGGGGTCGCGCCGGTGAAGGAGTAGATGGTCTGGCTGGCGTCGCCGACCACGCAGAGGTTGTCCCGGTCGCCGAGCCACAGCTCCAGCAGCCGCTGCTGCAGGGGGCTGACGTCCTGGTACTCGTCGACCACGAAGTGCTGGTACTGGCGGCGCACCTGGTCGGCGATGTCCGGCCGGTCCTGGAGGATGCCGACGGTCAGCAACAGCACGTCCTCGAAGTCGATCACCCCGCGGTCGCGCTTCAGCTGTTCGTAGGTGCCATAGATGCGGGTGATCTCGGCGGGGTCGCGGGGCGTCTCCCGGGCGACCTTGGCGGCGGCCGCGGGGTAGTCCTCGGGAACGGTCTGGGTGACCTTGGACCACTCGATCTCGCCGGTGACGTCGCGCAGCTCGTTGCGGTCGAGCCGGATGCGGCAGCGGGCGGCGGCCTCGGCCACCAGCTGGATCTTCCGCTCGACGAGCCGGGGGACCTCCCCGCCGACGGCCTTCGGCCAGAAGTACTGGAGCTGGCGCAGGGCGGCGGAGTGGAACGTCCGGGCCTGGACGCCGCCCGCGCCGAGCAGCCGCAGCCGGCCGCGCATCTCGCCGGCGGCGCGGTTGGTGAAGGTGACGGCCAGCACGCTGGCCGGCGGCAGAATCCCCGCGCGCACGCCGTAGGCGATGCGATGGGTGATGGCGCGGGTCTTGCCCGTGCCGGCTCCGGCGAGCACGCAGACCGGCCCGTGCAGGGCCGTGGCGACCTCACGCTGCTCGGGGTCGAGCCCGTCGAGCACCGCGTCGGCGTCCCGCGGCGGGACCGCGTGATCGGCCGCCGTCGGAACCTGCGGGAAGAGCGAGGAGTGCGTTGCTGATGTCACCCCGCCATGCTGCCAGGTCTCGGGAGGCGGCCGGGTCACGTTGTCCACAGCCCGGCCCCTGCGGTCGTATTAATCGGCCGGGGCGCCTGGGGCCCATGGGTCCCTTGGGACAACAGTGACCCATGGGACCGGATGACGTGCCGCTCCGGCGAGCGCCGACCCGCGCTCCCCCGGCGTGCGCGGGAATGGTACGGCGCGGTGGCGCGTTCTCCCACCGCAACCCTCCCCTCCACGAAGGAGCCGATGACCCATGCCGGGCACTGTGACGATGTACAGCACCACCTGGTGCGGCTACTGCCGCCGGCTGAAGAGCCAGATGGACCGCGAGGGGATCGCGTACACCGAGATCAACATCGAGCAGGACCCGGAATCGGCGAAGCTCGTGGAGAAGGTCAACAACGGCAACCAGCTGGTGCCGACCGTGCTGGTGGTCCCGGAGAGCGGCGGCGAGCCGATCGCCATGCCGAACCCGAGCCTGGTGCAGGTCAAGCAGGCCCTGGCGTCCTGACGCGGCTCACCGCGGCGTTTCGACGACAGCGGGACGGGCGCCGCGGCGGCGCGAACGCGGCAGCGTGGAAGAGGGCCCCGGACACAGTCCGGGGCCCTCTTCACGACGCCTTTTCCCGTGCGGTCAGCGCGGCCCGGTGGGCAGCGACTCGCCGTACCAGCGCTCGATCAGTCGAGCGGCGATCGAGATGCCGCTCGGCGGGAGCATCTCGCCCGACTCGATGGCGGTGCGCAGCTCCCGGCGCGAGAACCACCGCGCCTCGTGGATCTCCTCGCCGTCGACCTCGATGTGCGAGGACGTGGCGCGGGCCATGAAGCCCAGCATCAGGCTGGAGGGGAACGGCCAGGGCTGGCTGGCGACGTAGTCCACGTCACCGATCCGCACACCGGCCTCCTCGAAGACCTCCCGGACCACGGCCTGCTCGATGGACTCGCCCGGCTCCACGAAGCCCGCGAGGGTCGAGAAGCGGCCCTCCGGCCAGTGCACCTGGCGGCCGAGGAGCGCCCGGTCCTCCGCGTCCGTCACCAGCATGATCACGGCGGGGTCGGTGCGCGGGTAGTGCTCCGCGCCACAGGCCGGGCAGCGCCGGATGTGCCCGGCCGCGGCGATGACCGTGCGCTCCCCGCAGCGCGAGCAGAACCGGTGGAGCCGCTGCCAGTTCTCCAGCGCGACGGCGTGGGCCAGCAGCCCCGCGTCGCGGTCGGAGAGCAGAGCCCCGGCCTCGCGCAGTCCCGCGGGCCGCGCCGACTGGTCCAGCCGGCCGGGCAGGGCGTCCTTCTGCAGCGCGAAGTAGCGCACGCCGTCCTCGTCCACGCCGAGGAAGTAGCGGTGCGTCTCGGTGATGGGCGCCTCGAAGGCGGGGGTCATCACCAGCTCGGTGCGCCCGTCCGGGGTGTCGTCGACCAGCGCCTGGCCGCCGGAGACCACGAACACCCGGGTCGTGGGGTGGCTCCACGCGGCCGCCAGGTACGCCTCGTCCAGCCGGTGGTGCGTGGCACGGTCGATGCCGCTGGCGGCCGTGAGCGGGATCTGTTCGGCGGTCATGTGTTCGGTCCAGGTGGTCACAGTCGCTTCCAACTCCCCCTGTTGAAACGGGTGGTAATCCGGTGTGCGCGCGGCCGGCCGGGCCGGTCCGGGGCGCGCGGGCGTCGGCGGTCCGGGGCGCGACCGCCTCAGCGGTCCCGCCAGGACTCCGCGAGGTCTCCCCACAGGTACGCGGTGGTCTCCACGCCCTTCATGAGCAGGTCGAGCTCGACCTTCTCGTTCGGTGCGTGCCAGCCGTCGGACGGCACGGAGATGCCGAGGAAGAGCACCGGCGCCCCCAGGATGTCCTGGAGGTCGGCAGCGGGCCCGGAGCCGCCTTCCCGGGTGAAGCGGATCTTCTGCTCGAAGGCGCGGCCCATGGCGCGGACGACCGATCGCAGCGCCGGGTGGTCGAGCGGGGTCAGACAGGGGCGGGTGGCGCCGGTGAAGGTGATCTCGTGGCGTATGCCCTCCGGGAGCCGCTCGGCGACCCAGGCGCGCACGGCGTCCTGGACCGCGTCCGGGTCCATGCCCGCGACCAGCCGGAAGGAGAGCTTCAGCAGGGCGCTGGAGGGCACGACGGTCTTGCCGCCCGGGCCCTGGTAGCCGCCGCCCATGCCGTTGACCTCGGCGGTGGGGCGGGCCCAGATCCGCTCCAAAGTGGTGTGGCCGGCCTCGCCCAGTACTGCGTGCGAGTGCGCGGTACGGAGCCAGGCCGCCTCGTCGAAGGGCAGCTCGGCGAAGAGTTCCCGCTCCTGCGCGGTCAGCTCGATCACACCGTCGTAGAAGCCGGGGATGGCCACCCTGCGGTCCTCGTCGTGCAGGGCGGCCGCCAGCCGGGCCGCCTCGGTGGCCGGGTTGGGCACCGCGCCGCCGAATGAGCCGGAGTGGATGTCCTGGGCCGGCCCGTACAGATCGATCTGGCACTCGACCAGCCCCCGCATGCCCGTACAGACGGTGGGGGTGTCGGCGGACCACATGCCGGTGTCCGAGACGATCACCGCGTCGCAGGCGAGGCGGTCGGCCCGGTCCCGCACCAGGTCGGCGAAGTGCGGGGAGCCGGACTCCTCCTCGCCCTCGATGAGCAGCTTGAGGTGGACGGCCGGGGCGGCGCGGCCGGTCGCCGCGAGGTGCGCCCGCAGCCCCAGGGTGTGGAAGAACACCTGCCCCTTGTCGTCGGCGGCGCCGCGCGCGTACAGCCGTCCGTCGCGCACGACCGGCTCGAACGGCTCGGTGTGCCAGCCGTCCTCCCGGGCGGCGGGCTGGACGTCGTGGTGGCCGTAGACGAGCACCGTGGGGGCGTCGGGGTCGTCGGAGGGCCACTCCGCGAAGACCGCCGGGGCGCCCGCCGTCTCCCAGACCTCGGCGACCGGGAAGCCGGTCTCGCCGAGCTTGCCCGCCAGCCAGGCGGCGCTGCGCCGGACGTCCCCCGCGCGGGCCGGGTCGGCCGATACGGAGGGGATGCGCAGCCAGTCGGCGAGGTCGTCGAGGAAGGCGGCACGGTGATCGGCGATGAAGGCGCGGACGGCGCTGTCCGGGGCAATGCTCATGACTGCGAGCCTATCCGGCCCGGGAGGCACCCTCTGACCCGGTTTCCGCCCCGGTCGGCGGCCCGGCCAGGATGATCCGCTCCAGGGTGGCGCGGTCCGGCAGACGCGCCGGGCGGACCACCTCGCCCGTGCGGACGTGCAGAAAGCTCGCCGTGACGGCGGAGAGCGGCACCCGCTGGCGCTCCGCCCAGGCCAGCCGGTAGATCGCGAGCTGAAGGGGGTCGGCGGACGCGGTCCGGCCGGTCTTCCAGTCGACGATCTCGTAGCGGTGCGGGGTGCCGTGCCCCGCGCCCGTACGATCGCCGGGGTCGCCCTGGGGCGCCGGCTCGCGGTACACCGCGTCGATGCGGCCCCGGACCACCCGGCCGGCGAGGGTGAGCTGGAAGGGCACCTCGACGCGGTACGGGGTCCGGCGGGCGTAGTCGGTGCGGGCGAAGGCCTCCTTCAGGGCCGCCAGCTCCCGCTCGTCCGCGATCTCGGCGGCCGAGCCGCCGTCCCCGTAGGCGTCGTCGTCCAGGAGCCCGCCGGGCAGCTCGTCCGGGCCCAACAGGGGCAGGGGCAGCTCCTCGAAGCGCGACTCGACCCACGCGTGGAAGCGGGTGCCGCGGCGCGCGGCCGGCTTCGGGGGGCGCGGCATCGGGCGCGCGAGCTCCTTCGCGAAGCCCTCCGGGTCGGCCGCCAGCCAGACCAGCTGCGAGGCGCTGAGCGAGGCGGGCAGGGGGACGTCCCGTACGGTCGCACGGGCCCTGCGCAGCTCGCCGGCGAGGGCGTCGAGGTCGCGGTCCCAGGACGCGACGGTGCGGGCCTCCTCCGGGGTGAGGGCGCGCGTCTCGTCCGGGGCGGCGGGTGACAGTACGGGCTCACCGGGGGTGCGCGACCCGGGCACCGCGGGGCGGGCCGAGCGGTCCTCGCCGCCGGGCTCGCCGGGGTGCTGCCGCGCGGCGGGTACGGCCGCGGGGGCCATGCCGTGGCCGGCGTGCCCGTGCCCGTCCCCATGCCCGTCCACGGCCGCGCGCACGTCCGCGTCACCGTACGGATCACCGGCGGGCTCGTCACCGTACGGGTCGCTCAGGGGGCCGTCCGGGAACGGATCGCTCCCGGGGCCCTCGCCGAACGGATCGTCCAGCGGCCCGCCGCCGTACGGATCATCGGCGGGAACGACGTCGTACGGATCGTCCGGAGGCACGTCACCGTACGGGTCACCAGGGGGCTCGTCGCCGTACGGATCGTCCGGGGGCACGTCGCCATACGGATCGCCGACGGGCTCCTCACCGTACGGGTCGTCCTCCGGGGGCGGGGGCCAGTCCGGGTCGTCGGCGACGGCCGTCGCCGCGCCGTCCGCGGTGATCCGCTCCAGATGGGCGAGCACGGTCTCGGCGGCGCGGCGGCGCAGTGCCAGCGCCCCCGCGTCGAGGGGCAGCGGCCAGGGGTGGTCGGCCGCCGCCTCCTTGAGCGCGGGGTTCTCCTCGCCGTCGGCCGGCGCGTCGGCCCACACCTCGATCTCGCCGTGCCCGGCCTCACAGTGCTCGCGGAGCGCCTCCAGAAACGCCGAGGGGCCGCGCGGCCGCTTCTGCGCGGGGCCCCACCAGTGGCCCGAGCCCAGCAGCAGGGAGCGGGGCCGGGTGAAGGTCACATAGCCCAGGCGCAGCTCCTCCGTGCGCTGGTGCTCCTTCATCGCCTCCTTGAAGCCCGCGACGCCCCGGGTGGTCCACTCCGTCACCTCGGGCAGGGTGGCGGCGTCGCCGCGCAGGGCGTGCGGCAGGACCTTGGCGTTGGCCGTCCAGGACTCGCGCGCCTGCTCGCTGGGGAACTGCTTGGCGACCAGTCCGGGGACCGCCACCACGTCCCACTCCAGGCCCTTGGACTTGTGGGCGGTGAGCACCTTGACGGTGTTCTCCCCGCCCGGCAGGGCGTTGTCGAGCCCCTTCTCGTGCTGCGCGGCGGTGCGGAGGAAGCCGAGGAAGGCGAGCAGGGTGGCCTCGCCGTCCAGGGCGGCGAAGCCGGCGGCGATGTCCAGGAAGTTGCCGAGCGTCTCGCGTCTGCGGGCGGCGAGCGCCTGCGGGGAGGCGGACAGCTCGACCTCGAGGCCGGTGGTGGCCAGGACGCGGTGGAGGACGTCCATGAGCGGATCGGCGAGCGAGCGGCGCAGATCGCGCAGTTCTGCCGCGAGTCGGGCGAAGCGGACCTTGGCGTCGGCGGAGAACGGGAGCCCGTCGTCCGGCCCGTCCACTCCCAGGAACGTGTCGAGGGCGTCGGCGAGCGAGATCGTCTCGGCCGGGTCGACGCCCTCGACGGCCTCGGCGAGCCGTCGGTCGGGGTCGGCCGCCGGGTCCGCGGCCGTCGGGCCGTACCGCACGAGGGCCCGGGCGCGGCGGCCGAGCAGCGCGAGGTCGCGGGGGCCGATGCGCCAGCGCGGCCCGGTGAGCAGCCGCACCAGCGAGGCGTTGGCCGTGGGGTCCTGGAGGACCTCGCAGACGGCGACGAGGTCGGCGACCTCCGGCAGGTGCAGCAGGCCGGACAGGCCCACCACCTCCACCGGGATCTCCCGCTCCACCAGTACTGCTTGAATCCGGGCGAAGTCGGACGCCGTGCGGCACAGTACGGCGATCTCCCCCGGCGCGGTGCCCGTACGGACCAGGTGCGCGATGGAGTCGGCCAGCCACTCCAGTTCCTCCGCCTGGGTGCGCAGCAGGGCGCAGCGGACCGTGCCGTCGTGCTCCGCGCCGGGGGCGGGGCGCAGGGCTTCGACGCCCAAGTGGCGCTCGCGCAGGGGGGCGGCGAGCCGGTTGGCGAGGTCGAGCAGGCGGCCGCCGCTGCGCCGGTTCTCGCTGAGGGCGAAGCGCTGGGCGGGGCGTCCGTCGGGGTGCGGGAAGTGCTCGGGGAAGTCGTCGAGGTTGGCGACGGAGGCGCCGCGCCAGCCGTAGATCGCCTGGCAGGGGTCGCCCACGGCGGTCACCGCGTGTCCGGTGCCACCGCCGAAGAGGCCCGCGAGCAGCAGCCGCTGCGCGACGGAGGTGTCCTGGTACTCGTCCAGGAGGACGACCGCGAACTGCTCGCGCAGGAGCGTGCCGACCTCGGGCCGGGTGCGGGCGAGGGTGGCGGAGAGCGCGATCTGGTCGCCGAAGTCGAGCAGGTCGCGGCGGCGCTTCTCGGCGCGGTAGGCGCCGACGAGGTCGAGCAGCTCCAGCCGGGCCCGGGCGGCCTCCGGCAGCTTGCGCAGATCGGCGTTGGTGAGCTTCACGTCCTCCAGGGACCGCAGCAGCTCGGTGTCGTGGGCGCGCAGCTCCCCGGCCGTCACCAGATGCTCGGACAGCTCTCCGTCGAGCGCGAGGAGGTCCTCCACGAGGGCGGGCAGCGACTTGGTGAGGGAGGGGTAGGGGCCGGGCGCCGTGCGCAGGACGCGGGCGGCGAGCTGGAAGCGGGTGGCGTCGGCGAGCAGCCGGGAGGTCGGCTCCAGCCCGATGCGCAGGCCGTGCTCGGTGAGGAGCCGGCCGGCGAACGCGTGGTACGTGGAGATCTGCGGCTCGCCCGCGGCGGCGGGGTCGCCCTCGGCCCAGGAACCGGCGGGGGCGCCCTCGGGCGGGAGGGCGTCGGGGTCCGAGACGCCGGCCTTGACCAGGGCCGTGCGGACGCGCTCGGCGAGCTCGCCCGCGGCCTTGTTGGTGAAGGTGAGCCCGAGCACCTGTTCGGGCGCGACCTGGCCGGTGCCGACCAGCCAGACCACGCGGGCGGCCATCACCGTGGTCTTGCCCGAGCCCGCGCCGGCCACGATCACCTGCGGCGCGAGGGGCGCGGTGACGCAGGACATCTGCTCCGGGGTGAAGGGGATGCCCAGGAGCTCCTTGAGCTGCTCGGGGTCGGTGATGCGTGCGGACACTCCAGAGAGGCTAACGGGGCCCACCGACAGTCGGCGCCGCGTCGGTCCCCGACCGGGGCCCGCCCGGCCGGGTCAGTCCACGATGTGGCCGCCCTCCGGGCGGGCGGAGCAGGCGCTGCGGAAGGCGCAGTGCTGACAGTGCTGGCCCGTGGTGGGAGTGAAACGTTCGTCCAGCACCCGGCCCGCGGCGGTGGCCAGCAGCTCCCCCACCCACTCGCTCCTGGCCTCGGGCACGGGAGAGCCCTCCTGGGACTCCCCGGCGCCCCGTACGGCTGGACCCACCGGAGGCTTCTGACCCTGGACCGTGGGCAAGGCGTCACCGCCCTCCTTCCGGGTGGCGCCCAGGCGCAGGTGGACCAGCTCCGCGCCCCCCAGTTCCGGTGTGCGCCCGTCGAAGACGTCGTCCAGGGCGCCCTCGCGCACCGCGAGCTGGTAGACGGCGAGCTGGGGGTTGCGGGCCACCTCCGGGCCGCTCGGCTTGGTCCGGCCGGTCTTGAAGTCGACGACGTAGGCCCGGCCCTCGGCGTCCCGCTCGACCCGGTCCATGCTGCCGCGAATCCGTACGGCGAACGGGCCGGCGTCCAGGGTCACGTCGAAGCCGTGCTCGGTGGCGACCGCCGTGCGGCCCGCCCGGTCCAGCACGTGCCAGCGCAGGAAGCGCTCCAGGGCCGCGCGGGCATTCTCCTTCTCCTGGCGCGACTTCCAGGGCGCGTCGAAGGCGAGCGCGTCCCAGACCGAGTCCAGCCGCTCCATGAGGACGTCGAGATCGGCCGGGGTGCGCCCGGAGGCCACCTCGTCGGCGAGCACATGGACGACGTTGCCGAACCCCTGGGCGGCCGTGGCGGGCACGTCCGCCCGCACCTCCCGGCCGAGGAACCACTGGAGGGAGCAGGTGTTCGCCAGCTGGTCGAGCGCGCTGCCGGACAGGCTGACCGGCCGGGTCCGGTCGCGCAGCGGCACCGTACTGTGCGTCGGCTCGTACAGGCCCCACCAGCGGTACGGGTGGGCCGCGGGCACCAGGGGCGCTCCCCCGCCGTCCTCCTGGTCGTCGCGGAGGGCCGCGAGCCGGGCCAGCCGGTGGGCGGCCGCGTCGCGCAGCGCCGGGGAGGCGTGCGGGTCGACGGTGGTGGCGCGCAGTTCGGCGACGAGCGCCGCCACGGAGAGCGGGCGGCGGGGCCGGTGGGTGACGTCCCTGGGCTCGACGCCCAGTTCGGTGAGGAAGCGGGAGGGCTGGTCGCCGTCCTCGGCGGGCGCCTTGACGGCGGTGACCACCAGCCGCTCCTTCGCGCGGGTCGCCGCCACGTAGAACAGCCGGCGCTCCTCGGCGAGCAGGGCGCCCGGCGGCAGCGGCTCGGCGAGGCCGTCGCGGCCGATCCGGTCGGCCTCCAGCAGCGAACCGCGCCGCCGCAGATCGGGCCAGAGGCCCTCCTGCACCCCGGCCACGACGACGAGGCGCCACTCCAGGCCCTTGGAGCGGTGCGCCGTCATCAGCCGTACGGCGTCGGTCCGGACCGTACGGCGCGTGAGGGTGTCGGCGGCTATGTCCTGGGCGTCGAGCTCCTCCAGGAAGTTCAGGGCACCCCGGCCGCCGACGCGCTCCTCGGCGCGGGCAGCGGTCTCGAACAGGGCGCAGACGGCGTCCAGGTCGCGGTCGGCGTTGCGGCCCGCCGCGCCGCCGCGGCGGGCGGCGCGCTCCAGCCGCTGGGGCCAGGGGGTGCCGTTCCAGAGGCACCACAGCGCCTCCTCGGCGGTGCCGCCGGCGGCGAGCGCCCGGCGGGCCTCGCGCAGCAGCAGGCCGAGGCGGTGGGCGCCGAAGGCGTAGGAGCTGTCGTGGGCGACCAGGCGCTCGGGCTCGGCGAGCGCCTCGGCGATCAGGGCGTCGGAGGGGCGGGGCACGGGGCGGCCCGCGGCGCGTTCCTCGTCACGGAGGGCGCGGCCCAGCTTGCGCAGGTCCGTACTGTCGAGGCCGCCGAGCGGCGAGGTGAGCAGGGTGATCGCCGTCTCGGTGTCGATCCCGTACGGCGGCTCGGCGGGGGGCGCGGGCTCGCTCGGCCCCTCGGCCGGGGGCGGGGCGTCACTCGCCTCCCGAGCGGGTTGCTCCGGGGCGATGGCCGGGTCCGCCTCGGCCGGCGCCGGGGGCGTGAGGGCCGCCGTGGCGGCGAGGCGGAGGGCGGTGAGCAGCGGCTGCACCGCGGGCTCCTCACGGAGCGGCACATCGTCACCGGCGGTCTCCAGCGGCACGCCTGCGGAGATCAGCGCACGGCGTACGGCCGGGATCGAGCGCCCCCCGGCGCGCACGAGAACCGCCATCTCGCGCCAGGGCACCCCCTCCTCCAGATGGGCCCGGCGCAGGATGTCGGCGATGTTGTCCAGCTCCGCCCCGGCCGTCGGGTAGGTGTGGACCTCGACGCGCCCCCCGTCCCGTACGGGGGTCAGCTCACGGTGCGCCCGTACGGCGTCGGCGGGGAGCCGGGTGAGCGGCATCCGGCGGGTGAGCAGCCGGGTGGCGGAGAGGACGTTCGCACGAGAGCGCCGGCAGGTGCCGAGCACCGTGACGGGCGCGGGTGAGCCGTCGGCCCGCGGAAAGCCGCGGGGGAAGTCCAGGATGCCGTTGATGTCGGCGCCCCGGAACGCGTAGATCGACTGGTCGGGGTCGCCGAAGGCGACCAGGGTGCGGCCGCCGCCGGCCAGCGCCCGCAGCAGCCGCACCTGCGCGGCGTCGGTGTCCTGGTACTCGTCGACGTACACGGCGTCGTAGCGGGTGGCGAGGTCGGCGGCGACCTCCGGCCGATCGGCGAGCAGCACCGCCCGGTGCACCAGCTCCGCGTAGTCGAGCACGCCCTGCATGTCGAGGACGTCCAGGTACTCGGCGAGGAAGGCCGCGGCCGCGCCCCAGTCGGGCCGCCCGGTGCGCCGGGCGAAGGCGCCCAGGGCGTCCGGGCCCAGGCCGAGCTCGCGGCTGCGGGCCAGCACCGCGCGCACCTCGTCGGCGAAGCCGCGGGTGGTCAGGCAGGCCCTCAGCTCGTCGGGCCAGTGGACCTTCGGGCGCCCCTCGCGCTCCAGTTCCACCTGTCCGGCGAGCAGCTCCCGCAGCAGCACGTCCTGCTCGGGGCCGGACAGCAGCCGCAGGGGGTTCGCGAAGAGGCCGGCGTCCTGGTGGGCGCGGACGAGCGCGTAGCAGTACGAGTGGAAGGTGGTGGCCAGCGGGGCGCCACCGCTGCCCGTACTGTCTGCCGCCGGGCCGCTCCCGTCCGTACTGTCGCCGGCCGGGGCGCCGCCGTTCCCGGCGTCCGCCGCGAGCCGGGCCGCGATGCGGTCCCGCAGTTCGACCGCCGCCTTGCGGCTGAAGGTGAGGACGAGAATCCGCTCAGGGTCACCACCCCGGCGTACCCGCTCGGCGACCGCCTCCACCAGCGTGGTCGTCTTGCCCGTGCCCGGCCCCGCGAGCACGAGCAGCGGCCCTCCGGGGTGGTCAACCACCGCGCGCTGGCGCGCGTCCAGAACAGGAGGGCGCGCAGGTCCCGGAGGCGTACGCACCAAGCGGTACGGGCCGGGGGACGACTGCCGTACCTGCTGTTGCTGCGGTGAGCGGGAGGAGAGGGAGGAGCTCACGTGGGTTGCCGGTCCTGGGGGGTCTGCTGGTTGTCTTGTGGCGGTATGTGTCGTATGACGGCCGAGTGGTGAGTGTGCCGAGCCCCGACGCTACGCCCTGGGCCGTCGGAACGGGTAAGTCGATCAGACCGGGGGCCGCGTACCGCGCCGCCCTATGGCGGAAGCTGTCAGATGTGATCCCCCGTACTGTCGTCCGCTCCCTGCCGCGCGCCCCCGCCACCGGGCGGCACGCCGTCCCAGCGGGCGCGGGCCATGTCGATGCGCGGCAGATGGCCGGCGGTGGCGCGGGCGGCCGTGCGCAGCGGGGTGCCCTCGGCGCGGTAGCGCTCCAGCGCCCGGAGCTCATGGCCCGGCAGCAGGACACCGTCCGAGCGCACCACGCGCCACCACGGCACCCCTCCGCCGTACAGCGCCATCACGCGGCCGACCTGGCGCGGCCCACCGGTCCGCCGCCCGTCGCCCCGCCGGCCGCCGCCCTCCCCCGGGCGGTCCGGCACATCGCTCTCGGGCCCCTCGGGCCTCCCGGGCGCACCGCGCCTTCCGGGACCACCGTCCGCGGGCGGCTCCTCCGACGCCAGCCATTCGGCGACGTCCCCGTAGGTCATCACTCGGCCGGGCGGAATCAGCTCGGCGAGCTCGAGCACCCGTTCCGCGTATTCGGGCAGCTCCTGGGCGGCCCCCACCGGTTCCCCACTCATCCCACCCATCCTGCCGCACGGCTCGGACACCGGCCGGCTCCCGCCACCGCCCCCGCCGCGTCCGGCGCACGGGCCGGTGAACCGTACCGAGCACCGGTCACGGAGAGTGCACGACCGGGACCGGCAGCGTACGATCCACTTCCCGCGCCCCCGAAATGCACCCTGATGCCCCCCTGGGACGTCGGGCCATGCCACCATCTTCCGGGCGGTGACTGGTGATACGAGACCAAGAAGACACGGACGACCAGCAGAGCGCGGCACAGCCTCCGGAGCGGCCGGAGAGCGCGCGCGACTCTGCCGGTTCGCCGCGCCCGGACAAGGGCGCCGGCCCGGACCGGCCGCCGGCCCCGGAAACGCCCGCCGAAGCACCGCGGAAGACGCCCGAAGCGCCGGAGCGAGCCTCCGAAGCACCGGACCGGGCACCCGAAGCGCCGGGCGAGGCGCCTGAGGCCCCGGCGGCGGCCCCCACCACGGCTCCCACCGCGGCCCCCGCGGAAACTCCCGCGGCGGCGTGCGAGAGCCCCGAGAGCCATGTGGACCGGGTCTCCGGGGACGAACCGCTGCTCCCCGCGCGCGTGCACCGGCCCTCGGACCTCGTACGCCTGCTGCTGGGCGTCCTGGGCATCGCCGCCGTGCTGGCCATCGCCGCCTTCGCGCACGGCACCACCCAGGGCCTGGAGCAGGACATCGGTGAGGGCACCGACCAGGCGCCCGATCTGCTGACCAGCTTCGCCGGCTTCGCCTCCAGCGTGGCCGTACTGATCGTGCCGGTCGCCTTCGCCATCGAACGGCTGATCAAACGGGACGGCCTGCGCATCGCGGACGGCGTCCTCGCCGCAGTACTGGCGCACGGCGCCGCCCTCGCCACCGATCTGTGGGTCGCCGAGGCGGCCCCGGCCTCCATTCAGGACGCGCTCACCCGCACCGCCCCCAGCGGGGACATCACCGACCCCGTCCACGGCTATCTGGCACCGGTCATCGCCTATATGACGGCCGTCGGCATGGCGCGCCGCCCGCGCTGGCGCGTGGCCCTGTGGGCCGTCCTGGTGGTCTCCGCCTTCTCCGTCCTCGTCGGCGGCTATACGACGCCGTTCTCGATCGCGGTCACCGTACTGATCGGCTGGACGGTGGCGTACGGCACGCTGTACACCGTCGGCTCCCCGAATGTGCGCCCCACCGGACAGCATCTGCTGGCGGGGCTGCGGCGCGTCGGCTTCAAGCCGGTCAGTGCCCTGCGGGCCGAGGAGGACCCGGACGCCGAGCGCCAGGACCGGGGCCGCCGCTACCTGGTCACCCTGGAGGACGGCCCTCCGCTCGACGTCACCGTCGTCGACCGCGAGCAGCAGGCACAGGGCTTCTTCTACCGGGTGTGGCGCCGGCTCGCGCTGCGCGGCATCACCCAGCGGCGCAGCAGCCTCCAGTCCCTGCGCCAGGCCCTCGAACAGGAGGCGCTGCTCGCCTACGCGGCCATCGCCGCGGGCGCCAACGCGCCCAAGCTGATCGCCACCTCGGAGCTCGGCCCCGACGCGGTGATGCTGGTCTACGAGCACACCGGCGGGCGCACCCTGGACTCGCTGCCGGACGAGGCGCTCACCGACGAGCTGCTGCGCAACGCCTGGCAGCAGGTGCGCGCGCTCCAGTCGCGGCGCATCGCCCATCGGCGGCTGGTCGGCGACGCGATCCTGGTGGATCGTTCCGGCTCGGTCGTGCTCACCGATCTGCGCGGCGGTGAGATCGCCGCCGGTGATCTGGTGCTGCGCATGGACGTGGCACAGCTCCTGACCACGCTGGCGCTGCGGGTGGGCGCCGAGCGCTCGGTGGCCGCCGCGGTGGACGTCATCGGCTCGCAGGCGGTCGCCGACAGCCTTCCGCTGCTCCAGCCGATCGCCCTCAGCCGCTCCACCCGGGCCACGCTCCGCCAGCTCGCCAAGGACCGGGCGCGGCGGGAGCGGGAGGCGGTGCTGGAGGCCGCCCGGGCGGCGAAGGAGGCCAAGGAGGACATCCGCAAGGACGAGCTGGAGGAGGCCAAGCAGGAGGCGCGCCAGGAGGTCCGGGCGGAGGAGCGGGAGGAGGGCCGCGAAGAGGACCTGCTCGCGCAGATCCGCCAGCAGGTGCTGCTGATCCTGCCCCAGGCCCCGGTGGAGCCGGCCCGCCTGGAGCGCATCCGGCCGCGCACCCTGGTGAGCTGGATCGCCGGCGCGTTCGCGGCCTACTTCCTGCTCTCCCAGATCACCCACATCAAGCTGGGCGAGGTCGTCTCCAACGCCAACTGGGCGTGGGTGGCCACAGCCCTGCTGTTCTCGGCGCTCACCTATGTGGCCGCCGCCATGAGCCTGCTGGGCTTCGTGCCGGAGAAGGTGCCGTTCCCGCGCACCGTACTGGCGCAGGTCGCCGGCTCCTTCGTGAAGCTCGTGGCGCCCGCGGCGGTCGGCGGTGTCGCGCTCAACGCCCGCTTCCTCCAGCGGGCGGGGGTACGGCCGGGTCTGGCGGTGGCCAGTGTCGGCGCCTCCCAGCTCTTCGGACTGGGCAGCCACATCATCCTCCTGCTGGCGTTCGGCTATGTCACCGGCACCGAGCGGACCTCGTCCTCCCTGCTGCCCTCCCGCACGGTGATCGCCGGACTGCTCACGGCGGCCGTCCTGGTGCTGGTGGTGACCGCGATCCCCGCGCTGCGGAAGTTCGTGGTCACCCGGCTGCGGTCGCTGTTCGCGGGCGTCGTCCCGCGCATGCTCGACATCCTCCAGCGCCCCCAGAAGCTGATCACGGGCATCGGCGGCATGCTGCTGCTGACCGGCTCGTTCGTGATGTGTCTGGACGCCTCGATCCGGGCGTTCGGCGGGGAGCTCAGCTACGCGACCATCGCGGTCGTCTTCCTGGCGGGCAACGCGCTGGGGTCGGCCGCGCCGACGCCCGGCGGTGTGGGCGCCGTCGAGACAGCACTGATCACCGCGCTGACGCTGGCAGGACTGCCGTACGAGATCGCGGCTCCGTCCGTACTGCTCTTCCGGCTGATGACCTTCTGGCTCCCGGTGCTTCCCGGGTGGCTGTCCTTCACGCATCTGACGCGCAAGGGCGAGCTCTGACCGACCGGGGGCAGCGACCCGGGCAGCCCACCAGGGGCCTCGCATCCGCTGGGCGAATGCCCTGATCACGCTTGCACATGCGAGCCGTCCGGCCCTACATTCCCGCATATGCGGTCCTACACCATCGGCCGGGCGGCGCGGCTGCTCGGAGTCAGCCCCGACACCGTCCGCCGCTGGGCCGACGCGGAGCGGCTGCCCACCCACCGGGACGAGGCCGGCCGGCGGTTGATCGACGGCCGGGACCTGGCCGCCTTCTCCGTCACGCTCGCCGCGGAGGCGCAGTCCTCCGACCCGGACACCCAGCCGTACACCACCGCCCGCAACGCCTTCCCCGGCATCATCACCGCCGTGAAGCTCGGTGACGTGGCCGCGCAGGTGGAGGTGCAGGCGGGGCCGCACCGGCTCGTCTCCCTGCTCACCCGCGAGGCCGTCGAGGAGCTCGGGCTGGCCGTCGGCATGGAGGCCGTGGCCCGGGTGAAGTCCACCAACGTCCACATCGACCGCGCCTGAGGCCTTCGACCATGAGTCCTGCACCCGCGAGCCCCACGACCACAAGCCGTAGATCACCGGGGCGCGCGCCGAGCCGTACGCCGGCGAGCCCCACGGCCGCCCGCCGCGGACGGCTGCGCGCGCTGGCCGCCCCGCTCGTGGGCGCGCTGCTGATACCGCTGGCGGCGGCGTGCGGCCCGGACAGCGGCGCCTCCTCGTCCGCGCCGGCCGGCGGCGACGCCTCGACCACCACGCTGACCGTCCTGGCCGCCGCCTCGCTCACCGATGTGTTCCAGCAGGCCGGCAAGGCCTACGAGAAGAGCCACCCCGGCACCCGGCTGCGGTTCTCCTTCGCCGGCTCCCAGGAGCTGGCCTCCCAGGTCCGGCAGGGGGTGCCGGCCGACGCGCTGGTGACCGCCGACTCCACGACCATGGACGGCCTCAAGGGCGAGACCGGCGAGGCGCGCACCATCGCCAGGAACCGGCTGACCATCGCCACCGCCCCCGGCAATCCGCACGGCATCAAGGGCCTGGCCGACCTCGGACGCGGCGACCTGAAGGTGGTCCTGGCCGCGCCCGAGGTGCCCGTGGGCCGGTACGGCCGGCAGATCCTGGACCGGCAGCAGGTCACGGTCACGCCCGTGTCGCAGGAGCCGAACGTGCGCGCAGTACTGAGCAAGGTGCGGCTCGGGGAGGCCGACGCGGGCCTCGTGTACGCCACGGACGCGGCGAGCGCGAAGGGGAAGGTGGCCACCGTCACGGTGCCCGACGAACAGAACGCGATCGCCTCCTACCCCGCCGCCGTGCTCAAGGGATCGCGGCACGCGGCCGCGGCCGAGAAGTTCGTGGCCTGGCTCGGCTCCGAGGAGGCGCAGACCCTGCTGCGGAGCGCGGGGTTCCAGAAGCCATGAGCACCGCGGCAGGGTGGTGGCGGCCGTGACGTCCCACGCCGCCCCGGGCACCGACCGCCGGGGAGAACACGCCCCCGGCGGAGCGCTCAGGGGGCGCCGGCGGGTGCCGGGTCGCGCACCTCTCACGCTCACGCTTCCCGCAGTACTGGCCGTCGTCTTCCTGCTGCTGCCGCTCGCGGGGGTGCTGGCCGGCACGCCCTGGGGCGAGCTCCCCGCCCGTCTGACCGCACCGGCCGTCACCGAGGCACTCGGTCTCTCGCTGGTCGTCTCGGGCTGGGCGCTGGCGGTCTCGCTGCTCCTCGGGGTGCCGTTGGCCTGGCTGCTGGCGCGGGTGGAGTTCCCCGGGAAGGCGTTCGTGCGCTGCCTGGTCATGCTGCCGATGGTGCTGCCGCCGACCGTCGCCGGGGTGGCGCTGCTGCAGGGCTACGGGCGGCGCGGACTGCTCGGCGGCCCGCTGGAGGACTGGTTCGGCGTGACGCTGCCGTTCTCCACCGCGGGCGCGGTGGTCGCCTCGGCCTTTGTCTCGCTGCCCTTTCTGGTGATCAGCCTGGAGGGGGCGCTCGCCGGTCTCCCCCCGCGCTACGAGGAGACGGCGATGAGCCTGGGGGCGTCGCCGCGGCATGTGTTCCGTACGGTGACGCTGCCGATGGTGGCGCCAGGACTGCTCGCCGGGGGCGCGCTGTGCTGGGCCCGGGCCCTGGGCGAGTTCGGGGCGACGATCACCTTCGCGGGGAATCTGCCCGGTACGACACAGACGCTGCCGCTCCAGGTGTATCTGCTGCTGCAGGAGGACCCGGCCGGAGCGACGGCGGTGTCCCTTCTGCTGCTCGTCATCGCGACGACCGTACTGCTCGCGCTGCGGGGCCGGTGGCTGGGAGCGGAGCGGCGGCCCTCGGCAGCGCCGGAGGAGCGGCCCGCGGCGGTTCCGGAGGGGCGGCCGGGAGAGCGGCCGGAAGCGGCGCGGAACGGCGGAGCGGCTCACGGCAGCGCGGTGGCGACGGCGGCCCAGGGGCCTGCCGCCCGCCCCGCCGCCCGTTCTGCCGCCGGCCCCCGCGGTTCTGTCGCCGCCCTGCCCGAGGACGGGCTCCCCGGGCGGGAGCCCGCGCTCCGGCCGCTGGAGGCCGAGGTGGTGGGCGCCACCGAGACCACCCTGTCGGTCCCCGGCGGCACGACCGTCGCCGTCGTCGGCCCCAACGGCGCCGGCAAGACCACGCTGCTGCGGGCCCTGCTCGGGCTCACCCCGCGCGCTCACGCGCGGCGCCTGCGGCTCGGCGACGACGACGTGTCCACCATGCCCCCGCACCGCCGCGGCATCGCCTGGGTGCCCCAGGACGGCGCGCTGTTCCCCCATCTGACGGCGCTGGCGAACACCGCGTACGGGCTGCGCGCCCAGGGCGTGCGGCGGGCCGACGCCCTGCGCGAGGCCGCCGGATGGCTGGACCGGCTCGGTGTCGGCGACCTCGCCCGGCGCCGGCCCGCGCAGCTCTCCGGCGGCCAGGCGCAACGCGTGGCGCTGGCCCGGGCCCTCGCCGCGCGGCCCCGGCTGCTGCTGCTCGACGAGCCGCTGGCGGCGCTCGACCAGACGACGCGCGCCCGGGTGCGGCACACCCTGCGCACGCATCTGGCGGGCTTCCCCGGGGCCTGCCTGATCGTCACCCACGACCCGGTCGAGGCGGTCTCGCTCGCCGATCGGGTGCTGGTCCTGGAGGGGGGCCGGGCCGCGCAGTACGCCGCGCCCGCCGAGGTGGCCCGGCACCCCCGCTCGCCGTGGGTGGCCCGGATGCTCGGGCGGAACGCCTGGCCCGGTACGGCGAAGGGCGACGGTCTCGAACTCGCCTGCGGCGGGCGGCTGCTGGCGGCCGAGCCACTGCCGACGGAGGGCTCCCGGGGGCTCGCCGTGGTGGGGCCCGAGGCGGTGTCGCTGCACCGGGAACGACCGTCCGGCAGCCCTCGTAACGTCTGGGCGGGGACGGTCCGTGAGATCACCGCGCAGGGCGGGCGGCTGCGGGTGCTGGTCGGCGGCGAGCCGGAGGTGATCGCCGAGATCACCCCCGCGGCGGCAGCGGACCTGGGGCTCGCGGAGGGCGCGTCGGTGTGGGTCGGCATCAAGGCGACCGAGGTGACCCTGGTGGCGCTCTGAAGAGCTCCGCGGCGCCCCGAGGGTGCCCTCGAAACGCCCCCTGAGGACGACTGCGCGGGCCGGGGCCCCACGAACGCGCCCGAATGCCGAAGCGCCGGGCGGGCCGCCTCCGCGGTCCACCCGGCGCCGGAGAACTCGGCGTCTCAGGTGATCAGTACACCGGCTTGGCCGGTTCGATCTGATGGACCCAGCCGATGACGCCCCCGCCGACGTGGACCGCGTCCGCGAAGCCCGCGTTCTTCAGTACGGCGAGAACTTCCGCGGATCGGACACCCGTCTTGCAATGCAGGACGATCTTCTTGTCCTGCGGCAGATCCTGGAGGGCGTTGCCCATCAGGAACTCGTTCTTCGGGATCAGCCGGGCACCCGGGATCGAGACGATCTCGTACTCGTTGGGCTCGCGGACATCGATGATGTCGATGTTCTCGCCGGCGTCCATCCACTCCTTGAGCTGCGCGGGGGTGATGGTGGAGCCCATCGCCGCCGCCTGCGCCTCGTCCGAGACGACCCCGCAGAACGCCTCGTAGTCGATCAGCTCGGTCACCGTGGGGTTCTTGCCGCAGACCGCGCACTCGGGGTCCTTGCGGACCTTGACCTGGCGGTAGGACATCTCCAGGGCGTCGTAGATCATCAGCCGGCCGACCAGCGGCTCGCCGGTGCCGGTCAGCACCTTGATCGCCTCGGTGACCTGAATGGAGCCGATGGACGCGCACAGCACGCCCAGCACGCCGCCCTCGGCGCAGGAGGGCACCATGCCGGGCGGCGGGGGCTCGGGGTAGAGGCAGCGGTAGCAGGGCCCGTGCTCGGACCAGAAGACGGACGCCTGACCGTCGAAGCGGTAGATCGACCCCCACACGTACGGCTTGTTCAGCAGCACACAGGCGTCGTTGACCAGGTAGCGGGTGGCGAAGTTGTCCGTGCCGTCCACGATCAGGTCGTACTGGGCGAAGATCTCCATCACATTGGAGGAGTCCAGCCGCTCCTGGTGCAGATTGACCCGGACATACGGGTTGATGCCCAGGACGGAGTCCCGCGCGGACTCCGCCTTGGACCGGCCGATGTCCGCCTGGCTGTGAATGATCTGGCGCTGGAGGTTCGACTCGTCGACCTCGTCGAACTCCACGATGCCGAGGGTGCCGACACCGGCCGCGGCCAGGTACATCAGCGCGGGAGAACCCAGGCCGCCGGCGCCGACGCACAGCACCTTGGCGTTCTTCAGGCGCTTCTGTCCGTCCATCCCGACATCGGGGATGATCAGATGAC
Source organism: Streptomyces sp. URMC 123 (assembly GCF_051386515.1). Taxonomy (NCBI): domain Bacteria; kingdom Bacillati; phylum Actinomycetota; class Actinomycetes; order Kitasatosporales; family Streptomycetaceae; genus Streptomyces; species Streptomyces sp. URMC 123. Next base: position 85,446 of record NZ_JBPQTV010000001.1, read on the forward strand.
GGGAGTACCTGCGGACCTCGTCGACGGTGAGCTCGGCGGCCGGCTCGACCAGTGGTGGCAGCGACACGGGGTCTCCGTTGGTCGGTGACATGGGGATCATCCCCGCGTCAGCGGGGTGTTTTCTCCCCGTAACACTGCCACGCGCTGTCTCATTCCGAGATACCCGGTCCGATGCGCGAGACGATGGTGTCCCAGTAGCCGGGCAGGGATTCCCAGGGGTCGGCGGCGCCGCCCCGGTCGGTGCGATCGGTGAAGTAGACGGTCCCGGCGCCCTGCCAGCGGGCGATCCTCAGCGCCTCTTCCAGATGGCCGCCGGGCACGCCGTGCACCAGATGGCAGAAGCGCTCCGGGGGATGGTCCGCCGTCCACTCCGCCGCCTGCGACCAGCGGTACTCCGGCCACGACCCGCGGAAGGTCACCAGCTGATCGGCGGCCTCCGCGTAGCCGGGGCAGGGGTGGCCGCGGTGCGCGAACACCAGATGGGCGCCGTCGGTGAGCGCGCGCAGTACGGCGGCGGTGCGACGGATCTCCGGCAGGCCCTCGGGGTCGGCCGGGCACCGGTCCAGGGAGAAGCCGTCGACCCGGTACCAGTCCAGGAAGCGCTGGGCGTCGCTGATCAACTCCCGGGAGGGCCGCTGCCCGAAGGCCGCGTCGAGATGGCCCAGCACCCGCACGCCCGCCGTGCGCAGCCGCGCCACCGCCGTCGCGCAGTGCGGGTCGGGGCGGCTGCCCGGCCCCTCGGAGACGTTGAGCACCACCCAGTGCAACGGCGTGCCGGGCCGGGTCACTTCGGCCCACTCCAGCGGGGCGACCAGGGGGTGGGCATAGCCGGGCACCCCGAAGCCGAGCCGGTGCGCCGGTGCCGTCGCCGCGCCCGCCGCACCGGTGGGGGTCAGATGCGACATGCCGCCTCCATCCAGATGTCGGCGAGCGACTCCTCCAGGGCGATCCTGGGCCGCCAGCCGAGCCGGTCGCGGGCGGTGCGCACGTCGGCCTGCTGCCAGACGCCGCAGCCGTCCGGGTACGGGTGGCTGGGCGGGCCGGCGAGGTGGTCGGCCGCGCCCATCCCGACGCCGGCCCGCGCCCCGTGGCCGTCCAGTTCGTGCAGGGTGCCGCCGAAGCCCGCCACCCGGGCGAGCACGGCCGCCGCGTCGCGCAGCCGTACGGCCCGGCCGGTGCCGATGTTCACCACGCCCTGCGCGGCCGACAGCGACGCCGCGTGGACGGCGCGGGCCACGTCCCGCACGTCGACGAAGTCGCGCTGGACGGCGAGCCCGCCGAGCTTGAGCTCGCTGTCCCCCGCCTGCATCGCGCGCCGCATGGCCTCGGCGAGCCGGCCCAGCGGCGAGCCGGCGGGGGTGCCGGGCCCCACGGGCGAGAACACCCGCAGGACGACGGCGTCCAGGTCGGAGCCGAGGACCAGTTCTGTGGCCGCCAGCTTGCTCACTCCGTACGGACCGCCGGGGCGGGGCACCGCGTCCTCCGCCGTGGACGAGCCGATCTGGGCGGGCCCGTACTCCGAGGAGCAACCCAGCTGCACCAGCCGCGCGCCACAGCTACTGCGGCGCAGCGACTCGCACACGGTCGCCACCGCCACGGTGTTGTGGCGGGTGAGCTCGCGCGCGCCGCCGCGCGTGGTGCCGGCGCAGTTGACGACGACACCGGGGTGCACGGCGTTGAGGAAGCGGGTCAGCGCGCCCGGACTGCCGGAGGCGAGGTCGAACCGGACGTCGGCGTCGTCACCGCGGCCGAGCGCGGTCAACTGGACCGCGGGATCGGCGAGAAGGCGGTCGGCGACATGCCTGCCGAGATAGCCGTTCGCGCCGAGCAGCAGCACCCTCATCGCGCGTCCTCCCGGAATGGTTCGCGGTCGGCGGCGCGCCGGGGATCGCGGTGCCGGTCCCGGCCGCCGGTCCCGGCGCGGCCGCCCGGCACCGCCGGGGGACGGGGGTGGGCCGGATCGGAGGCGGTGCGTGAGGTCATCTCTGGTGCTCCTTGGGGATGTCGCGGGCGGCCGGCCGGGGCCCGGGACGCGTGCCGCGCCACGGGCGCCGGTACGGGCGTCGGTGTGCCGGGGGACGGATGAGGGGCGGCGGGAGGCCACGGGGGCCGCGGAGGGCCGCGATCGGCCCGGGAGCGGTCCACCGGGCCGGCGCGGGTATCACGAGGCGCCCGCGCCGGGCGCGAGGGCGAAACCGGAGGGCCCGGAAGCGGAAGGCCCGGAAGCGGAAGGCCCGGAAGCGGAAGGGCACGGACCGGAGAGACCCGAACCGGGGAGACCGGAATCGGAGGGGCCGGAACCGGAGGCGCCGGAACCTTGGAAACCCCAGCCGGCGGGACCGGGGCCGGAGGGGCCGGCGGCGGCCGCCCGCACGGCTCCGGCGCAGTGGGCCGAGGCACGGGACAGCGCGATGGTGGCGTAGGCGAGCAGCACCAGCGCCGCGGTGCCGCAGGCCACCAGGGACACCACGCTCGGTCCGTATGCCGAGACGGCCGTCTCGACGGGCCGGGCGAGGGGCTCGAAGCCGGGCAACCGGGCGGCCAGGGCCGAGCCGAGCGCCGCCGCCTCCACCGCACACGCGGCGGCCGTGCCGATGGCGGCCGCGTCGGCGCGGCCGTGCACGGCCAGCAGCCGGGCCAGGAAGAGCAGCGCGCCGAGCGTGACCGCCGAGACGAGGGGCGCGGCGTCGTACGGGCCGGCGCCGAGGGCGAGCCGGGCGCCGATCAGCAGGACGAGCAGCGCGCACAGGAACAGCCCCAGGGCGCTGTTGAGCAACGGCCGGACGGCGGCGGCGAACTCGTCCGGCCCGCGGCTGGCCACCAGGCGCCGCCACGCCCGTACGGAGAACCAGCGCGCGCACCAGGCCGCCGGGGCGACGGCGAAGGCGAGTCCCACGGCGACGGCGGCCGGGGGGCCGGGCACGGGCTCCCGCGCGGCGCCGGGGGCGCCCTCCGGATCGGCCGCGGGGAACAGCACCTCGGCGAGGAGCGCGTCCCCCGACAGCAAAAAGCCCAGCAGCCAGCAGGTCCACACGAGGTCGGCGCCCGCCCTGGGGTGGCCCCGGGTGCTGAGCGGGCTGCGGCGCAGACAGAGCCGGCCCGCCGCGCCCACGGCCAGCACTCCGGCCATGCCGGCGGCCAGCCGTACGGTGGGGTCGGCCGTGGCCAGCCGACCGCCGACGGCCACGGCCGCGAGACAGACCGCGCCCGGGGCGAGATGGAGCACGTCGTACCCGGCGCGGGCCACGCGCCCCGGACCGGGCCGTACGCACGAGGCCCGGCCGGCCGGTGGCCCGCCCCCGGCCGACGCCCCCTCGGCAGCCTGGGGAGGACGGTCATCGGCTGACGCGGGACTGTCGTCGGGTGGCGGAGGGCCGCCATCGGGTGCCGGCGGACGGGCGGCGGCCACCGGCCCCTGGCCATCGGCGGGCACCGTACGGTCGGAGGCCGCCAGTACTGTTCCGGGTGGCTCCTCCTCGCGCGGGCTCCTCGCATAGAGCTCCTCGGCGAGCGAGAACACATCGCGATGGCGGAAGCGGGCGGCCGTACGGTCGGTGAGCCCGTGCGCCTCCAGCCCGGCGGCGATCTCCAGGGGGTCGACCGCCCGTGCGCACAACCGCCGGTGCCGGCGCATGAGGGCGCGTACGGGGTCGGCGGTCGCCGCTGCCTCCGGGGACGGGCCCTCCGTGGCGGGGGCCTCCGAGGCGGGGGCCTCCGAGGCGGGGCTCTCCGTGGCAGGGACCCCCGGGGTGGGGTCCTTCGATGACGGGCCGCTGGACGCGACACACGCGACCGGTGCGGCCGACTCGGCGGGGCCGCTCGGATCGCCGGCGCCGGTCTCCTGGCCGGAGTCGCCCCTCGGCGGGCCGGGCTCCCCCGGCGCCGCCTCCGCGTCCCGGCCGCCGTCGGCGTCCTGACACGTGGCGTCCGTACTGCTCGACCCTTCGCAGGGTGCGCCCTTGGACGGAACACCCTTCGACAGAACGGTCGCACCCTCTGCCGGCGTCGCACCCTCTGCCGAGTCCACGGCGGCTCCCGGGGCCGCCGCGCCGCACTCGGGCGTGGCGGGCGGTGCGTCGGCCGTGTCCGGTGGCGCGTCCGGTGGTGCGCAGTCCCGCGGCGAGGCGCTCCCCGCGGACCCCTTGGAGGCGGAGCAGGCGGCGGCGCGCCGGGCCGCGCCCCGGGGCCTCATGCCTCCCCCCGGTGCGCGCGCGGGCCGACGGCGACGGCGGGGCGTGCGGCCCTGGCGGCCGGTGTCACCCAGCTCGGCAGAACGGCGGACCAGCGGCACGGGGCAGGGGCCGCCACGGGCACCTGGGACTCCGGGGGCCGAGCGAAGGGGCGGGTTTCCTCCCCGTCGGCGCCGGGCGCTTCGGGCCGGGCCGGGGCGAGGGCCCGCAATTCGCCGTAGATGCCACGAAATGCCGCGATGTTCTGCTCGACGGTGAAGAGTTCGAGCGCACGGGCACGGGCCGCCTCGCCGAGACGGGCGCGGCGCTCGGGGTCGCGCAGCAGTGCCACGGCCGCGTCGGCCAGCGCCTTCGGATTGCGGGGCGGCACCACCAGTCCTGTGCCGCCGATCACCTCGCAGACAGCGCCGACGTCCGTCGACACCGTGGCGCGGGCACAGAACATCGCCTCCACCAGATTGACCGGGAACCCCTCGACCACGCTGGAGAGCAGCACCACGGAGGCGTCGGCGTAGGCGTCCGCGGCCTCGGGGACATCGGGGCAGCCGAGATCCTCGAAGGTGACCGGGCACAGCGCCGCGGCGCCCTCCGGTGCGCTGTCGTCGGCGAACAGCCGGGCGGCGAGCGCACGGCAGTGCTCGGCGTACGCGGGGGCCTCCGCGCCGCGCCCCTCGGTGCCGATGATCCGCAGCCGGGCCCCGGGCTCGGCCCGGCGGATCTCCACGAACGCGTGGAGCAGCGCGATGAGGTCCTTGGCGGGCTCGATGCGGCCCACCCACACCAGCGTGTGGTCGCCCCTTCCGCATGCCCCTTCCCGGCGACCGGACGCGGCGCTGCCGTCGAGGTCGTCACGGCCGTCCGTACGGCCGTCCGTACGGTCGCCCGACACGAGCGCCCCGGCGTCGGCGCCCTCGCCGCCGTCGACCGCTCCCTCCGCCGGGGCGGAACCGGTGACGGCCTCGGAGGCACCCCCGGCCGCCGCCGCGTCACCGGAGCCAACCGAACCGCCCGTACCGTCCGAAGCGCCCGAGCCGACCGAGGCGGCCGAGGAGACGGAGGCGGCCGCGCCGCCCAGCGCGGTGAACCGCTCGGCGTCCATCCCCGGGTACACCGTCCGCAGCCGCGCGCGGTCCGCGCCGCACCGCTCCTGCCAGCGGCGCGCATGGGTGTTGCCGGGGGTGATGAGCGCGGCCTCGGCGTAGATCTCCGCGGCCAGCCGGCGCTGGAACGCGGCCAACAGGGCCCGTACGGGCAGCGAGTACGGGGCGCCGGCCCAGGACAGATAGTGCTCCCGGAGCCGCACTCCGTACTCCGTCACCAGCAGCGGCACCCCGAAGAAGCGTTTGGCCAGGAGACCGGGCAGAGCGGCGGCACCGCCGGACGCGGCATGGCACAGCTCGACCCCGCCGAGCCCCTGGTCGCCGTCGCCGTACCAGTCGAGCGAGAGGGGGCGCAGCGAGCGCTCCAGGTGTTCGGCGATCACAAGCAGATCGGGGAGGCGCGCGCCATGGGCCCCGCGGAGCGCGCCGGGGGCGCGGCAGGCGGCCTCCAGAACGCGTACGGCCGTCTCGGAGAGAAGGGCGCCGGCCAGGCCCCCGTGTTCCCGGGCCAGCTCGGCGAGACCGTACAGACCTGCGGCGAAACGGTCCGCCTCGGCCGCGCTCGACCGTACTGCGGCGGGCCCGTCGGCCGGGGGCCGGTCGAGCGCGGGGGCCGCGGGCCCGGCCGGGGCGCCGGGGGCCGCCGCGCACAGCGCACCCACGAGGTCCCCGAAGTGCTCCAGGAACCGGCGCCGCTCACGCCGCCCCCAGGCCCCGCCCGCGCGGGTCGAACGAATCTCCTCCGGCGGGCCCCAGAGCGGGGCGGTGCGCACGCGCTGCACATGGCGCGGCAGCGGGACCCAGCCCGCCATCTCCTGGCGCTCGCTGCGGCTCAGGGCGTAGACCTCGAACTCGTGGTCGGCGAGGCCGCGCACCAGCCGGTCGCACCAGAGTCTCGCCTCGCCGGTCGTGTAGGGATATCCGCCCTCCGTCAGCAAACCAACGCGCACGAACGCACCCCCGATCTCCCGAACACTCGCCGCCGAAAGGCAGCGGGATGACGGTATGCGGGCATGCGGACGGCGCGACGGACGGTTGTCCATCGCACCACCGGAAGGGGTGAACGCCCGTGACTTTCGCGTCGCGCGGGCGTTGTGGCCCGCTACGCGTCACGGGGCGCGAGAGCCGAGGTCACCGGCGCGCCGGGGGCACCCGGCGACCCGGACGACGGCCCGGACGGGAGCCCGAACGCGGCCCGGACGGGAGCCCGAACGCGGCCCGGGCAGGAGCCCGAACGGGAGTCCGCGCAAGGGGCCAGGACGGGGAGTCCGGGCGGGGGCGGCACGGGCCGTCAGCCCCGGGGGTGCACCCAGGGGTTGGGCCGGCAGGTCTTGCCGGCGACGGTCAGGAACTTGGTCTGCTGCTGCATGATCGGCGCGAGGGCACCGTCCCGGCCGCAGGACTCGTGGTTGTGCCCGAGCCGGTGTCCGACCTCGTGGTTGATCAGCATCTGCCGATAGGCGTGCATGTCGTCGCCGTAGGTCTCGGCGCCCTGGGCCCAGCGATAAGCGTTGATCATGACGCGCTCGGTCATCGCGGAGTCGCAGGAGACGTTGTCGACGGAGGTGTCGAGGTTCGACTTGGCGCACCAGACGGCGGTGGTGCCCGGGCTGGCCAGGGTGATCACCCATTTGGCCCGGCCGTCGGACACGCGCTCGAAGGTGCGGGTGCCGCCGTGGCCCCAGCTGCGGTCGTCGTTGAGCGTGCGGTGCACGGCCTGGGCGAACAGATCGGGGTCGAGGCCGAGGCCCTCTTCCACGTCCACGCGGTACCGCACGACCGTGCCCTTGCCGGGCGCCGCGTCGCCCCCGGGGACCGTGACGAAGGTGCCGGGCCCCTTGAAGTCGGCGTCGAGGGGGAAGCGGGCCGCCATCTTCTCGTCGTAGCCGCGGGTGTCGGCGGCCTGGTCCACGGGGGGCGTGGGGCGGGTGTTGGAGCGGGAGGCCGCGTCCTTGTCGGGGCGCGCGCTCTCCCCCGAGGTACGGGCGGGGCCGGGCTGGGACTTGTCGGCCTCGGCGACCTGGCCGGAGACGATCACGGCCAGCACGGTGGTGACGGCCGCGGCGGCGACGCCGGTGATCGTGCGGCCCTTGCCGCCCCTGGCGGTCCGGGCGGGCCGCCCCGCCGGGGCGTCACCGCCGGCCGGGGCGGTGGTGAACGCGTCGTCGCGCGGGTCCTCGTGGCGGGGGCCGCCACCGTGCCCGTCGTGGCGCGGGCCGCCGTCGGCGTCGAAGGCATCGGTTCCGCCCGGCCGGCCGGGCGCCGAAGGGGTGGGAGGCGCCGTACGGCCCTCGGGGCCGAAGGAACCGGGTCCTCGCGCGAAGGCACCGCCGTCGAACGCGTCGACGTACTCCTGGCGCGGCCGGGGCACCGTGCCGCGCGTGGTGGGTCCGGAGAATCCCGGCGCCGCGGACGCGCCGAAGGCGCCGGTGGTGTCGGCGGGGCCAGGGGTGTCGGCGGGGCCGCCGGCCGGCGCGCCACGGAACGGGCCCCCCGGGGTGCCGGTGCCGGTGCCGTCCTGTTCGCGCCAGGCGCCGCCGAACTCGTACTGCTCGGGGTGCCCGCCTCGGACAGGGGCGGCGTGCGGCACGCCGTACTGCGCGAGGCCGTCGGCCGGTGCGGCAGTACGGCCGCCGTGGGCCGTACGGTCCGCGGCCTCGCGGCGGCGGGCGGAGCGCCGCGGGGCCGGGCCCTCCGGCCCCGCGGGAAAGCCGGTGGCCGGCGCCTGTCCCGCGGGGACGTCACGTGCCGGGGCCTGCCCCGTACGGACGTCATGTGCCGAGACCGGCCCCGTACGGAACTCCGTGGCCGGGGTCGATGCCGTACGGAAGTCGGTGCCCGAGACCGATCCCGTACGGAAGTCCGTGGCCGGGTCCGATCCCGTACGGACGTCGGGCGACGGGGCCCGCCCCGCGGCCTCGGGTGCCGGGAACGCGGCGGTCGAGGCGCCCGGGGCGGTCGCGGTGGGCGCGGCACCGCCGCGGCGACGGCGGCCGGTGCCGGGCCGCGGGTCCGGCGTCTGCGGCGCGGCACCCGCACCGGGTGTCCGCGGCCCCGCACCCGCACCGGGTATCGGAACCTCCGTCGTGTCGCCGGCGGCGACCGTACGGCCCTGACGGCTATGGCGTCCCACGCGTCGACTCAGCTCCTGCTCGCATCGGGGGCCGCGGACCCGCTGCCCGTCGCCGGCTCGGTGGTCCGCAGCAGCTCGCGGAAGGCACGGGCCACGGCTTCGGGGTACTCCATCATCGCGACGTGCCCCGCCTCCGGGAGCGTCAGCAGCCGGGAGTCGCGGAAGGCCCTGGCCGCGCGGGTGGCGACCCGGAAGGAGACCAGCTTGTCCCGGCCTCCGTACACCAGGAGCGTCGGGGCCAGCACCCGCTCCGCCTGGCGCCACAGGGAGTGCTGGCCGCCGAGCGTGTAGGCGTCGACGACGCCCCGCGCGGAGCGGGTCATCACGTCCCAGAAGTAGGGCAGGGCCAGCCGCCGGGCGTACTCCTCGACGGCCACCTCGAACCCGCGGGGGTCGACCAGGGAGGGGTCGCCGTAGCAGAGGGCGGCGAGTTCCCGGGTGCGCCGCTCCGGGGTCCAGTCACGGGTGAGACGCGCGTAGAGGCGCGCCGCGCCGGGCACCGCCAGCAGTCCTGTGGGCACCGCGCTGCGCTGCGGGAAGAGCTCGGGCAGGGCGGGCGAGACGAGGGTGAGGGTCCGTACGAGGTCGGGCCGGACGGCAGCCACACGGGTGACGACGGCGCCGCCCAGGGAGTTGCCGAACAGATGCACCGGGCCGCGGCCCCTCGCGTCGAGCAGCCGGATGACCGCGCGGGCGTGCCCGGTGATCGACAGGTCGCCGTCGTCCGGCGGCGGCGAGTCGCCGAAGCCGGGCAGATCGACCGCTTCGCCGTCGACCGTGGCCTCCAGCCGCTCCATGAGCGGGGTCCAGTTCAGGGAGGAGCCGCCCAGGCCGTGCACGTAGAGCGCGGGCGGCAGCCCGGGGCCCGCCGGCGGACGGCAGCGCAGGTTCAGCGTCACCCCGGGGAGCGTGACGGTCCGCAGCCGCTCCCCCTCCGCGACCCGCACACCCGGTGTGGGGGTTACCGCCTGGGCGATCCGGGTACCCGGCAGCTCGGTCGAAGACATGCGGCAATGTTACGAGACGATCACGCGGGCGTTCATGTGTTCGCCGTCACAGATCGCGTAGCGTTGACGGATCAGCGCTCCTAGGCTCGTGTAGAGGGCGCTCGCCCTGGAAAGGGGAGCCAGCATGTCGATTCCAGCCGATCCGACCGAGCCCGAGACCTTCGAGGCCGAAGCCGACCTCGTCGACGCCGGTGTCACCGACGTCGACATCGAGGCGCCCGAGGGGGACATCGCCGAGCAGCATCTCGATGTGGACCCGGAGGAGGAGAACGTCCCGCCCGTGGAACCGCCGCTGGAGGCGGACCCCGCGGACGCCGTGGAGCAGACCCGGGTGGTACCCCTGAGCGAGGACGACTATCGCTGACCGGGCCGGGCCCCCGGCCGTGCCGATCGTCGGCCCAGCCGTGGCCCTGACCGTCCGGCGGTGATCCGGCCGTGGCCACCGGCCGATCCGGCCGGGCCGGAACTCCCCCTTTGTCGGCACCGCACAGCGTCCGGCCCGTGAAATTCTCCCTTCGCACCGCGCGCACCCGGGTTACCGAAAAGTACGATGGCGGGCGCGGCGCACGCCGCGCAGGAAACGACCCACTGGGAGGCGGCGTGACAGCCATCGAGCAGACAGAGGCGCGCCCGCGAGGCACGCGCCTGCCGCGCCGAGCCCGACGACATCAGCTGCTGGGCGCCGCCCAGGAGGTCTTCGTCGCACAGGGCTACCACTCCGCGGCCATGGACGACATCGCCGAGCGGGCCGGGGTCAGCAAGCCGGTGCTCTACCAGCACTTCCCCGGCAAGCTGGACCTGTATCTGGCGCTGCTCGACCAGCACTGCGAGTCGCTGCTCCAGGCGGTCCGCGCGGCCATCGCGTCCACCAGCGACAACAAGCAGCGGGTCGCCGCCACCATGGACGCCTACTTCGCCTACGTCGGCGACGAGGGCGGCGCCTTCCGCCTGGTGTTCGAATCGGACCTCACCAATGAGCCCGCGGTCCGCGAGCGGGTGGACAAGGTGAGCCTGGACTGCGCGAAGGCGGTCAGCGAGGTCATCGCCGAGGACACCGACCTGCCCTCGGACGAGTCCATGCTGCTGGCGGTGGGGCTGTGCGGGATGGCGCAGATCACGGCGCGCTACTGGCTGGGCTCCGGCCAGACGCTGCCCCGCGACGCCGCGGCCCGGCTGGTGTCCTCCCTCTCCTGGCGCGGCATCGCGGGCTTCCCGATGCACGGCGCGAACCAGGCGCACTGACCCTCCGCCCCTCCTCCGCCCTCCCTCCGCCGGGGCCTCCGCCGGGGCCGCCGGCACGGTCCCCGACACGGGCCGGGGCGGCGTGTTCGCTGCTGGCGTGCACGGTCGGCCCATGAGATGTCCCCGTACCGGGCTAATGTGTGCTGCGTACGGCGCGGCTGACCGCGCACCCCAACTGACCGTCGGAGGGACGAAGCCGTGGAGGTCAAGATCGGCGTGCAGCACGCGCCCCGCGAGATCACCCTGGAGAGCGGGCTGTCTGCCGAGGAGGTCGAGCGCGCGGTTGCCGAGGCGCTGGCCGGCAAGGCGCAGTTGCTCAGCCTGGTGGACGACCACGGCCGCAAGGTCCTGGTCCCGGCCGACCGGCTGGCCTATGTGGAGATCGGCGAGCCGACCGTCCGCAGGGTCGGCTTCGGAGCGATGTAACACCCCGCGAGGCGAGTACCGCAGCACCAGCGGTCCGGCGGCCCGGCGGTTCCCCCGAGGGAACGGCCGGGCCGTCGCCGTATCCGAGAGCCGGGCCCCGTCGCCGTACGCGGGCCCCGTCGCCGTACGCGGGCCGCTGGCGTACGCGGGCCGTCGCCGTATCCGGGAGCCGGTCCCGAGGGGCTCAGGACCTGCTGGGACGTCCCTCCCGCGGCCCATCGCCCATGATTGCGACGCGCGGACCCGGGGTAAGACCGGCAGCAACCGACGTGTGACCGCCTGTCGGCTGCGGCTCGGGAGGGAGAACAACATGGTCCTGGAAGCGCTCGGCTCCGTGATCATCGGCCTCGCGATCACCTACGGCGCCAGGCGCTGGCTGCCCGATCGGCTTCCCGCGCGCCCTCTGGTGTTGGCCACCGGCCCCGTGAGCGGGCTGTTCGGGGGCCTGCTGACGCACAGCGCGGTCGGGCCCGGCCACGCCCTGGGCACGCTCTTCGGGGCGCTCGCCGTCGGGGTGACCCTGATGTCCCTGCTGATCCGGCCCACCGGCGGTGTCCGGGCCCCGCACCGCGCGGCCCGGACGGCCGCGGGCTAGGCGGCGAGGCCCAGCGCGGCCATCCGCTTGGTGTGCGCCTCGGTGATCCGCGAGAACATCCGGCCGACCTCCGCCAGGTCGAAGCCGTCCGCGACCCCGCCCACCAGCATCGTGGACAGCGCGTCACGGTCCGCCACGACCCGCTGGGCCTGGCTGAGCGCCTCGCCCATCAGCCGCCGCGCCCACAGCGCCAGCCGGCCGCCGACCCGGGGCTCGGCCTCGATCGCGGCCCGCACCTTCTCCACCGCGAAGGAGGCGTGGCCGGTGTCGTCGAGCACCTGGAGGACCAGGTCACGGGTGTCGGAGTCGAGCCGGACGGCCACCTCGCGGTAGAAGTCGGAGGCGATCGAGTCGCCGACGTAGGCCTTGACCAGGCCCTCCAGCCAGTCCGAGGGCGCGGTCTGGCGGTGGAACTCGTCGAGCGCGGCGGCGAACGGGGCCATCGCCTCGGTCGGCGGGGCGTCGATGGCCGTGAGCCGGTCCCGGAGCCGCTCGAAGTGGTGGAACTCCGCCGAGGCCATCTTGGCGAGCTCCGCCTTGTCCTCGAGCGTCGGCGCCAGCTTGGCGTCCTCGGCGAGCCGTTCGAAGGCCGCCAGCTCGCCGTAGGCCAGCGCGCCCAGCAGGTCCACCACGGCGGCCCGGTACTGCGGGTCGGCGGATGCCTGGGCCCAGTCCTGGGCGGCGATCCCGGTGAGCGCTTCCGTGGTGTCGTCGGCGGCGGTCGCGGTCGCGTTGATGTCGTCAGGCGTCTCCATGAAGCGCACAATAGCCCGCTCCGTCGCTCAAGGAAGGCCCTGGTCAGCCACACACTTCCGACGTGCCGACCCGATCGACCCAACACACATGCACGATTCCGGGGTACAGTGGTATGGCACCCGCCGAGTATTCGGTGGGTGATCGCATACTGTGTCTTCTGGGGACGCCCCCCAGACCGCAGCGGATGCCCGGTCGGTGGCCCGATCGGCTCCGACCGACAGCCCTCCCGAGGCGCGTACGGGACTGTACGCGCCCCCGTGCGAGGGGCCCGCTCGCGGCACGAGTGGAAACGCGCGAGAGCCAGTGGTCCTGCGCCATACGGCCATCCACGGCCGAATGAATCCCGGCGCGGTACGACCCTCCTCGCCCCCTCGAGCCGCGTCTCACAGAAGAGGCAAGCACCCTGACTACGTTCCGAGACCTCGGGATTCTCCCCGAGACCGCCGAGGCCCTCGAGGCCGTCGGCATCACGACCCCCTTCCCCATCCAGGAGATGACGCTCCCCGTCGCGCTCTCCGGCAGCGATGTCATCGGCCAGGCGAAGACCGGAACCGGCAAGACGCTCGGTTTCGGCCTTCCGCTGCTGGAGCGCGTCGTCGTTCCGGCGGACGTCGAGGCCGGCCGGGCCCGGCCGGAGGACCTCGTCGAGTCGCCCCAGGCGCTCGTGGTCGTCCCCACCCGCGAGCTGTGCCAGCAGGTCACCAACGACCTGCTGACCGCCGGCAAGGTCCGTAACATCCGCGTGCTGGCGATTTACGGCGGCCGGGCGTACGAGCCGCAGGTCGAGGCGCTCAAGAAGGGCGTCGACGTGATCGTCGGCACCCCCGGGCGGCTGCTGGACCTCGCCGGCCAGAAGAAGCTGGACCTCTCGGCCGTCAAGGCCCTCGTCCTGGACGAGGCCGACGAGATGCTCGACCTGGGCTTCCTCCCCGACGTCGAGAAGATCATCCAGCTGCTGCCGGCCAAGCGCCAGACCATGCTGTTCTCGGCCACCATGCCGGGCCAGGTCATCTCGCTCGCGCGGCGCTACATGTCGCAGCCCACGCACATCCGCGCCACCGCGCCGGACGACGAGGGCGCGACGGTCGCCAACATCACCCAGCACATCTTCCGGGCGCACTCCCTGGACAAGCCGGAGCTCGTGGCCCGGGTGCTCCAGGCGGAGACCCGCGGCCTGGCGATGATCTTCTGCCGGACCAAGCGGACCGCGGCGGACGTCGCGGACCAGCTCAGCCGGCGCGGCTTCGCGGCCGGCGCCGTCCACGGCGACCTCGGCCAGGGCGCGCGCGAGCAGGCCCTGCGGGCCTTCCGCAACGGCAAGGTCGACGTCCTCGTCTGCACGGATGTCGCCGCGCGCGGCATCGACGTCGACGGCGTGACGCACGTGATCAACTACCAGACGCCCGAGGACGAGAAGACCTATCTGCACCGCATCGGCCGTACGGGCCGCGCGGGCCGGTCGGGCACCGCGATCACCCTGGTCGACTGGGACGACATCCCGCGCTGGCAGCTGATCAACAAGGCGCTGGACCTGCCGTTCAACGAGCCGGAGGAGACGTACTCCACCTCCGGACACCTGTACGAGCTGCTGGGCATCCCCGAGGGCACGACCGGCGTGCTGCCGCGTGCCGAGCGGACCCGCGCCGGTCTCGCCGCCGAGGAGCTCGAGGACCTCGGTGAGCCGGGTGGCCGCGGCCGCCGCGGCCCGCGTGCCGCTGCCGCCGCCGTCGTCGTGGAGGAGGAGCGGCCCCGCAGCGCGCGGGCGCCGCGCCAGCGCCGCCGCATGCGCGGTGGCGTGCCGATCGAGGGCGCGCCCGCGGAGGGCGCGGCCACCGACGCCCCGGCGGACGCCCCGGCCCCCGCGGCCGAGGGCGAGACGGCGGAGCGCAAGCAGCCGCGGCGCCGGCGCCGTACGCGCGCGGGCGCGACGGGTGCGACGAGCGCCACCGAGACGGCCGCCTCGGGCGCGTCGGTCGCGGTGGAGGCCCCGGCCGAGACCGCGGACGCGGGCGAGGCGAAGCCGGTGCGCAGGCGGCGGCGGACGCGTGCGTCGGCCGCGGCCGAGCCGCAGGCGTCCGAGGGCTGATCGAGCCCTCCCCCGCACGACCCGGGTCCCCCAGGACCTGACCTCAGGGCCCATCCGCTCGCCGGATGGGCCCTGAGCCATGCCGGGGGCCGGCGCGGGCGCGATCGGCGAGGTGGGGGCCGCCCGTCGGGGTGGGGGTCGGGCAGCGCTAGCCTCGGCGCCATGAGCAGGCCACCCACGCTGACCTTGCCCGACTGTGCCCGGGCACACCGTCTGACCACCGCGCGCGGCGAGTTCGCCGTGCACGAGTCCGTGCCGCCGCCCGGCGTCGCGGTGCGGGGGACGGCGCTGCTCCTGCCGGGCTTCTCCGGCAGCAAGGAGGACTTCATCGCGCTGCTGGAGCCGCTCGCGCACGCCGGCTTCCGTACGGTCGCGGTCGACGGCCGGGGCCAGCACGAGTCGCCCGGTCCACGGGACGAGAACGCCTACCGGCAGGAGGAACTGGCGCGTGACGTCCTCGCGCAGGCGGCCGCCGTACGGACCGACCCCGCCGAACCCCTGCATCTGCTCGGCCATTCGCTGGGCGCGCTGATCGCGCGGGCCGCCGTACTGCTGGACGGAACGCCGTTCCGGTCGCTGACCATCATGAGTTCGGGCCCCGCCGCCGTCGCGGAGCTCCAGCAGTCCCGGCTGCGGATGCTCACCGACGCGCTGACGACGATGGGCATGGAGGACATCTGGCGGGCCATGCGGTTGCTCGACCCACCGGAGGCCGCCGACGACGCCACGCCGGCGGCCCTCCAGGAGTTCCTGCACCGCCGCTGGATGGGCACGGTCCCCGAGCAGTTGCTCGCCACCGCGCACCAGTTGACGCACGAGCCGGACCGGGTGGCGGAGCTGGCGGCGACCGCGCTGCCCAAGCATGTGCTGTCGGGGGCCGCCGACTACGCGTGGCCGGTGGCGCTGATGGACGCGATGGCCGAGCGGCTGGGCGCGCACCGTACGGTCGTCGAGGGCGCCGAGCACTCTCCCAACGCCGAGCGGCCCGAGGTGACGGCCGCGGCACTGGTCCGCTTCTGGGAGACCGTCACCCCCTGAGCCGCCCCGCGACGGGGTGGCGCCCCCGCGTGCGGGGCGAACGCGCCGGCGGTGGCGGTGCGGCCGCCGGCACGCGACGTCACCCCGTCGCCCCCGGCGGGGTCGCCCCCCGCGGGGCCGAGCCGCCCGCGAGGGTGACGAAGTGCTCGCCCGAGGGGTCGAGGTCGACGTCGAGGGCGTTCATGACCCCCGCCACCATGACGTAGTAGCCGACCAGGAGGGTGAGTTCGACGATCTCCCGTTCGCCGTAGTGGCGGCGCAGCGAGGCGACGGTGCCCGCGCGCAGGGTGCGGGAGGCGAGCAGTTCCGCGGTCGCCGTGAGGGCAGCCGCCTCGCTCTCGTCGAACAGTCCCGCGGCGGGCCGCTGTTCGGCGATCGCCGTGAGCTGCGCCGGGGTGACGCCGACCGCCGCGGCCATCGGGGCGTGCTGGGCGGCCTGATAGGCGCAGCCGGAGCGGGCGGCCACGGTCATGATGACCATCTCCCGCGTTCTGGGGCTGAGCGAGGTGGTACCGAGCAGGGCCAGGGCGAGGTCGATGGCGGGCCCGGTCAGGGCGGGGGCGTGGGACAGCATCCGGAAGATGTTCAGCGGCGCGGGGAGCCGCGTCAGCGCGTCGGACGGCGTTTCCGGATACGGGATACGGGCCATCGAGGGGCCACCTCTCGGGGGGTGCTGCGGGCCACCGGCGACAGCGGTGGACCGATCGGTGCGGACGGGCGCGCTCCGGTGCCGGCGGCCGATCGCCGGCGGCACCCGCCGACCGGACCGCGCGGACCGTGAAGAAACGCCTTTCCCGAGGTCATCCCCGGGGCGAGGGCGGCCGACACCGGGCGCGGTGGTGCGGAGCCCGTACCCGGCGCCGAGGTGATACGAGGGCGCTCGCGGGCCCCGGGGCGCGGCCCCCCCCCACCCCCCCCGCCCCCCCCCCC
>NZ_JBPQTV010000002.1:0-79645 GCF_051386515.1 Streptomyces sp. URMC 123
CGCCGCGCCCCGGCCGACACCCGTACCGCCCGTACCGCCATCGGCCACTCCCCCGGCAGACCCGCCGTCGCCCGGCCCGAAGCCCACGCGGACCGGCCTGTCGGTCCGCGCGTACCGCGGGCCCGAGGGACGCGAACGCCCCGACGGCCCCTCGCTCGTCATGCTCACCCTGCTGATCACCGCGCCGGCGGTGCTGGCCGCCGCCGCGCTCCGCCCCCGTTCGCGCCGCTGATCACACCGCGCGCGCCCCCGCGCCGCGGTTCACCGCCGCACCGCCCGAACGGGCCTGGAACCGCCCGGGAACCGCCACCCGAACCTCCTCCGGAAGGACCCGCCATGCCGCAGTGGTTGGTGCTGGCCATCGCGATGGCCTCCGCCTGCGCCGTCGTCCTCGCCGTCGTCCTGCTCAACCACCGCCGGGTCCCCGAGGACGACGACCCCTCCCAGACCCCCGATGTGCTCGAGTACATGACGATGATGATCGGCGTGGTGTACGCCATCGTCCTGGGCCTCGCGATCGCCGGTGTCTGGGAGGTCCGGGGCGGGGCGCAGGACGACGTCCGCCGCGAGGCCCAGGCACTGCACGAGGTGGCCGAGCGGGCCCAGGTCTACCCGGCGGAGGCCCGCGACCGCATCCGCCGGGACATCGACTCCTATGTGCGCCATGTGGTGACCGAGGAGTGGCCGCACATGAGCGACCACGGCGAACTCACCGACGAGGGGACGAAGCTGCTCGACCGGGTGCGCCGCGATGTGATGGGGCATGTGCCGCGCGACGACCACGAGGGGCAGTCGTACCAGCCGATGGTGGACCAGGTGGCGATCGCCGACGAGGCACGGCACGCCCGGGAGGGCAACGCCGGGTCCACGATGCCGGGGGTGGTGTGGTTCGGACTGGTCACCGGGGCCGTGGTGACCGTCGGGCTGATCCTCACGCTCCAGATCCGCAGAACGGCACGGGAGTTGCTGCTGGCCGGGCTGTTCAGCGCGCTGATCGCGTTTCTGCTCTTTCTCATCTGGGAGTTCGACACGCCGCTGGGCCACAGTACGGACGACGCGACGGCCCCGTTCCGGGCGCTCTTCCCCGACGCCCTCCGCTGACGCCTGTTCCGCTGTTCCGCCGGCGTCCTCTGCCCCCGGACCGTCCGCGCCCCGGCGTCGGCCGGGGGCAGGGTCGGGGGCAGGTCCCAGGACGGGTTCGAGCGCTCGCTCGGCGGCGCGGGCGAGTGACGCGCGATCGGGGTACGCGCCCGGCGGGACGGCCGGCAGCAGGGTGACGTCCGCGACGAGGCCGCGCGCGGCCACCACCCGGCGCAGCGAGGCGAGCAGCGTGTCCTCGCCGACGAAGGCCGGCACGGCGGTGGGGGCGCGGTCGGCGAACCGGTAGCGGATCGCGATCGGCTGGACGGGCACCCGCGCGTCCAGCGCCGCCTGGAAGACGGCGTTGCGGAAGCGGCCCCGGCCCCGGCCGCACCAGGTGGTGCCCTCGGGGAAGGCGACCACGGCCGATCCCCCGCGCAGCGCCTCCGCGACGGCGGCGACGGCCCCGGGCAGGGCTCGCGGCCGGTCGCGGTCGATGAAGAGGGTGCGGGCGCGGGCGGCGAGCCGGCCGAGCACGGGCCAGTCGGCGATCTCGCGCTTGGCGAGCATCCGCCCCGGCCGTACGGCGGCGATCAGCGGTATGTCCAGCCAGGAGACGTGGTTGGCGACCACGAGCACGCCGCCGCGTGGGCGCGCGCCGCCGGTGGTGTCGTGGACACGTATCCGCACCCCGAGGGCCCTGGTGAGCGCCGTGGCCCAGCGCGTGATCAGCCTCTCCCGCAGATCCGGGGCGCAGCGCCGCGCGGGCGGCGCCAGCGCGGCTCCGGCGGCCGCCGTGGCCAGGCCGGCGGCGAGCCGGGCCCACCGCAGCGGCGGGGCCACCCCGGGCACCGCGGCGGGCAGACAGCGGTGGGGCGTGCAGGGCGCGGCGGGCTGCCAGCCCGTCATCGGGCGGTGGGGGCGAGGGAGAGGAAGTGCCGCAGATAGCGCGGGTCGACGCGGTGCAGTGAGAGCAGCACATAGAGGTCGGCCACGCCGAACGCGGGGTCGTACGCGGGCTCCCCGCACACCCAGGCGCCCAGCCGCAGATAGCCGCGCAGCAGCGGGGGCAGGGCGTTGGCCGGTACGGGCGCGGCGTCGCCGCCGGTGCCGGGCGGGGGGCGCCAGGGCAGGCGCGGGGTGACCCGGTACTCCTCCGGGGCGAGGTGTTTGGCGGACACCGTGCGCCAGACGCCGGCGGCGAGCTCGCCGCCGTCCGCCAGGGGCACCGAGCAGCAGCCGGCCACCCAGGTGTGACCGCCGCGGACGAGGTAGCGGGCCAGCCCGGCCCACATCAGGGCTATGACGCCGCCGTCGCGGTGCTCGGGGTGGACGCAGGACCGGCCGACCTCCACGAGGTCGAGCCGGAGGGGCGTGTGCCGGCCGAGGTCGAACTCGTCGTCGGCGTAGCGCCGGCCGAGGGCGGCGGCGCGCTCGGGAGGCAGCAGCCGATAGGTGCCGACCACAGCCCCGCCGGCCCGCTCCCGGACCAGCAGGTGGTCGCAGTGGGCGTCGAAGGCGTCGATGTCGTGCCCCGGCTCCGGGGTGTCGAGCCGGGCGCCCAGCTCCGCGGCGAAGACGTCGTGCCGGAGCCGCTGGGCGGCGCGGATGTCGTCGCGGCCGCGGGCGAGGGAGACGGTGTAGCGGGGCGTCGGGGAGTCGCGGGGCTCGCGTGCGCCGGGGCCGGTACGGGTGCCGGCGGACGGGGTCGCGGCGGACGGGGTCGCGGTGGGTCGGACGACGGGAGGGACTGCGGCGGGAGGGCTGACGAACGCGGTCATGGCGAGGCTCCTGTGCTGACACCGGGCCGGCCGGGGCCGGCGACCGGTGGAGGGGTGGGCCGATCCGGCCGTTCCCCTCCTTCTTCGCGGAGCGGGCTGGACACCGTGTGACCGGTCCGGGGAGCGCGGGTGTGCGGCGGTTGAATGATCGGGGCGCGCGGTGTGGGCGCGTGCCCGGGGCCCGGGGCGCGGGGGCCCCGGGGGCACGCCAACGGCGGCGCTCGCCTCGCGGGCAGCGGCACGGTGAACCAGGGTGGTGCCGTCAGGGCCATCGCCGAGCCGCAGGAGGAGCCCCATGACGAACCACACCTACCGCGTGACCGAGATCGTCGGCTCCTCGCCGAACAGCGTGGACGAAGCCGTCCGCAACGGGATCGCGCGCGCCTCCCGAACTCTGCGGAACCTCGATTGGTTCGAGGTCGTGCAGATCAGGGGGCACCTCGTCGACGGCGAGATCGGCCACTACCAGGTAGGGCTGAAGATCGGTTTCCGGCTGGACGACGCCGACTGAGGGCCGGTCCCCGGTCGTGGCTCTGTTGCACCGCGGTCGCTCACACGGTGCGGGATTCGGCACGCTCGGACCAATACCACTCAATCTGATGGTTTGCCGATCAGCAAAGAGCAGGAGCAACGAGAGGTCCGCACGCTATGGCGTATGAAGCCCTCATTCAGGAACGGCGTTCGCGGCCGGGCGTTCCAGTGCGCTGCCGCTGTCACCCTTGCCGCCGCGGCGCTCTTGGCTCTCGGTGGTCCGGCAACGGCGGCACCCATCACGGGGCCGTCGGTCGAAGCCACCCATCCGCTCTTCGGGGAGACCACCATCAAGCTGCCTGACGTGGACGTCTCCCCGGCCAGCATTCTTCAGCCCACCGGCCCTGGTGGCCTTGTCTCCACCATGCTCACGACGTTCGACATCACCTTCGAGCGGTGATTCCTCGCACCGGCGGGTGAGGTGCGCATGCCCCCGGTGGTGGTCAAGTTCCGCCGGGTCACGGGGTTGTCCCAGTCGTTGGGCCGTGGCCCGCCGCGGACGACGGCAGGCGGAGGCGGCGAAAGGGACTGGTGCGGGCGGGGTTCGCCCTGTGGCGGTGGGGGTCACGCGCGGCTGTGCGTGTAACAGGAATGTATGAGGGGGCGGTCCGAGCGGGACGGTTCGCCAGGCCGGGTGCATCCTGGTGATCGGAAACGCCCGCTCATGCCGACTCGTACCGAGTGGCCGACGCCCCCAACCGACATCGAGGCAGAAACGATGCGCCTTCACCAGCTCACCTTCGCCGCCCTGGCCATCGCCGCGGGTCTCACGCTCACGGCCTGTCAGAGCGGCGACGACGGCAAGGGACACAGCGCTCCGTCGTCCGCGTCCTCCGCGCCTTCCTCGGGCGGTGGTCCGGGCTCCGACGGCTCGGACGCGGGCGGTTCGGATCGGAGCGGCGCGAAGGACTCCGCCGGGAAGACCCCCGCGGGAAAGGGCTCGGCGGGGAAGAGCTCCGACGGGCAGGGCGCGGCCGCCGGGACGGATTCCAAGGACAGCGGCAAGACCGCCAAGTGCCGCACGGACGAGCTGCGGATCACGGCGAAGAACGGCACCATCGACGGTGACCCCGAGGGCACCGTCGTGGTGGAGCTGACCAACCGGGGCGGCCGCGGCTGCGCGATCTCCGGGTACGCGGGCGTCGATCTGAAGACCAACGAGGGGTCGCTGTCCGCGAAGCGCACGGGTGAGCAGGCCCCCTCGACCGTCCTCAAGGCCGGGCAGTCGACAGCCTTCGGCATCACCTACCCGTTGAACGAGTCGGGTGGCTCCGGCGTCCGCGTCACGGGTCTTCTGGTGACCCCGCCGAACGAGACGAAGACGGTCTCCCTCCCCTGGCCGGGAGCCGCCACGTTGCCCGTCACGGACGGCTCCGGCTCCCCGGTGAAGGTCGGCCCGATCGGAAGCGCCGGTCAGGGCGGCTGATCCGTGGGCTCACGCGGTGCGACCGCCACCCGGTGCTTCAGGCGGTCACGTGCTCACACGCCGCAATTCGCGCCTTCGTTCTCCCAACTCTCGAACTGGCCGGGGTCCCAATTCTCGAACTGGCCGGGGTCCGCCTCGACGCTGGTGCTCGAGTCCCACCAGGTCATCGTGAAGGACGTGGTGCAGGTACTGGAGGCGGTCTGCCCGACGATCCATGTGCCGGCCCGCAGGGAGTCGTTCGGGCCGACCGATCCGCTGCCGGACGGTGCGCAGACCACCTCCTCGGCCGACACTTGGCACGTGCCGACCCGCGCACCGTCGCTGTTCCTCACGAAGTCCAGGGTGCCGGTCTGATTGAGGACGCGTGCGCCGTTTTCCGCGTCCAATCGCAAGCGCAGTGAGTTGTCGTACGCGCAGGGGCTGCTCTGCGCACACGTCATTCGCATCGATAGTTGAACCCTGGTACCCGGCGGGACGGAACCGGCGTTCGGCAGTTGCCAACCAGTGGCCGCGAATGCGGTTCCTTGGGACAGCGCCAGCAGGGCGGCGCCGGCCATGGCCACCACCGCCGACCCGCGTCCCGTCCCCCTCATGGAGCCACGCACGACATCCCCCTCCTCCGGGCGAACTCCCGCATCCGGGAGCATTACCAGCAAACCGCCATTCAGCACCTCGGAACAGATGCTGAGCCCACAATCCACCCGCACGAGTCAATGTGCGCAGATCGCCCCGTGCGCTCGACACCGGCGAGGGTGGGCGCCCATGCCCCCAGCGGGGACAGGGCGGCTTGCTCATGGCCCACGCCGCACTGCGGCGGGACCCCCCGTTCAGTCGTCCTTGGGGACGCGGGCGGACTCCGGGGACTGCGTGTCCAGGGGGACCGACCAGGACCTCACCAGGCCCAGTTGGACTCCCTGGCGGGGCAGGGCCGCCTCCAGGAGCCAGTCCGCGGCGACGCGGACGCGATTGCCGGGCATGGCCATGAGGTGGTAGCCGCGGGTGACCGCGCCCGCGGCGGGGCCGGCGAGCGGGAGGCCCAGGGGGTTCGCCGCGGCCTGGACGCCGCCGAGGTCCACCGTGAAGCCGAGGTCGCGGTGGCGGTAGGCGCGGCGGGAGCCGCGGCCGAACGACGCGGCCACATTGTGGGCGGCCGTCCTGCCCTGGCGCTGCGCGTGCTGGGCGGTCATCGGCGTCAGCTCGCCCGGCCGCTCCAGGTCGGGCACCGCCGCGGCGTCGCCGCAGGCGAAGATCTCGGGGTGGCCGGGGACGTTCAGATACTCGTCCACCACCAGCCGGCCGCGCTCGGTGGGCAGGCCGAGGGACGACACCAGCGGGTCGGGGCGCACCCCCACGCACCAGATCAGCGATCGCGTGGCCACGAAGTCGCCGTTGTCGAGCAGCACTCCGTCCCGGGTCGCCTCCTTGACGGAGGTCTCGGTGAGGATCTCCACCCCGCGGCCGCGCAGGACGCGGTCGGCCGTGTCGGAGAGGCGCCGGTCGAGCTCGGGCAGGACGCGCGGGGCGATGTCGACCAGCAGCCAGCGGGGTCGTACGCCCGCCTCGCGCAGATTGGCGCTCCGCCGGATCAGCGCGTCGGTGAGCAGCTTTCCGTGGGCGGCCACCTCGGTGCCGGTGTAGCCGGCGCCGACCACGACGAAGGTGCAGCGGGCGGCGCGCTCCTCGGGGTCGTGAGCCGTGTCGGCCAGTTCCATCTGACGAATGACGTGATCGCGGTGGTAGAGCGCTTCCGGCATGCCGCGGAAGCCATGGGCGTTCTCGGCGACGCCGGGTATCGGCAGCAGCTTGTTGACGCTGCCGACGGCCAGGACGAGGCGGTCGTAGCCGAGTTCGCCGCGGTTGCCCTCGGGGTCGGTGTACGAGAGCCGGCGGGCCGTGGGGTCGACGGTCTCGACGTCGCCGAGCACCAGGCGCACCCGGGGCAGGGTGCCGGTGAGGGAGACGGTGACCCGCCGCGGTTCGAGCACCCCGGCGGCCACTTCCGGCAGCAGGGGCAGATAGAGGAAGTAGTCGTGTGGGTTGACCAGCACGATCTCGGCGGCGCCTCGGGCGGTCCGGGACAGTGTTCGAGCGGCGTGGTAGCCGGCGAATCCGGCTCCGACAATGACGATACGGGCTCGGCTCACGTTCCCTCGCTCCTCGCTGAGAGTGTCGGCGGACGGCTGATCCTTCGTGATTCCCCCGTGGTGCCGCGCGGTTCCGCTTGATTCCCCCGTGGTTCCCCGTGCTTTTCCCGTCGTTCTCCCCCGTGGTGCCCCCTGGTGCACCGGTGAGTGCGGGTGCCCTGCGCCACCGGCGGCAAACCTCCACGGTGCGGCTCGGAGCCGAGGAGCGTGGAGCGCTACGCTCACCACGTGGTGGAGAAAGTGCCCGCGGCCTTCGAACGCGGTACGGACGGCCCGAAAGTCATCGTCGCCGGAGTCGACGGCTCCGACACCTCCTGGCGCGCGGTCGCCTACGCCGCCGGGCTGGCCCGGCGGCAGAACGCCCTGCTCGCGGTGGTCTATGTGCAGCCGGTGGTCGCGGCCGGCACCGCGCTGGGGGCGCCGGTGCCGGAGGCGACGGAGGAGGTGGCCCAGGAGCTGCTGGCCGAGATCCGGGCGGCGGCCGACAAGCTGCGCGGAGTGTTCGACGTGCGCTGGGAGTTCCACACGCTGCGCGGCGACCCGTACTCCGGCCTCGTCTCGGCGGCGGACGACCTCAAGGCCGACGCGGTGGTCGTCGGGGCCTCCGAGCGGGCGGGGCACCGGATCATCGGCTCGGTGGCGGTGCGGCTGGTGAAGGCGGGCCGCTGGCCGGTCACGGTCGTTCCGTGACCCGCGTACGCAGGACGCAGTCCCCGCACAGCCCGCCGCCCGGCACCCGGTAGTAGAGGCAGCAGCTGCGCCGTACGAAGCCGGGCCGGCCGCCGGATGCCGACACCGTGCCCGTCCCCCGCAGCAGCGGATCGGTGAACAGGGCCCGCGCCAGCGCGCCGGCCCGGTCGGCCGCCTCCCCCGCCGCGGCGGCTCCCGGAGTCCCGGCCGGAGCGCCGACCGACGCCCCGGCCGAAGCCCCGCCGGAAGCCCCGGCCGTACGGGCCCAGCCGTGCAGCACGCCCACCGTTCCGGCCAGCGCGGAGCCCGCGTTGCCCCACAGCACCCGCTCGGACACTCCGCTCGCCGCCCTGCTCGCCCGGACCAGCGGCACCAGGTGGCCGTGGAGCACGGTGGCCGCGAGCCGTGCCGCGGTGTCGCCGGGCACGGCCGTGGGGCGCGGGTCGGGGAGCCGGAGGTCGGCCGGCGCGGGGCGGTCCGGGTGCCACCACAGCCGGCCGGGGCCGAGGTCGGGCACGTGCCCGGTCAGCACGGCGGCGCCGAGGGCGACGGACCAGAGCCGGGCGGCCAGGCCCTGAAAGGCGATGGAGGCGGCGACACGGGGCTCCGCGGTGCCGAGCCGGGCGGCGACGTCGGCGATCCGGGCACGCCAGGGGGAGCCCGGGTCGGTGCGGTGCGCCTCGGTGAGCGGCAGGCCGCTCTCCCCGTGGACAAGGCCCTCCGGGCCCGTGGGGTCGAGGGCCGGGCCGGTCGCCACGGCGAAGAACGACCCCACGGCGGCGAGGGCACCCAGGCCCAGGGGCTCGTCCCCCGCCAGCACGTGGGGGTCGTCCCCCGGCCGGCGGGGCCCGTCCCCCGGCAAGCGAGGGTCGTCGCGCACGGTCACGTCACGGCTGCCGGAACGCGTCCAGGATGCGCTGCGCGGCGAGCGTCGCCGTCAGCGTGCCGGCCCGCACCTCGTCCTCCAGCGCCGGCGTGAGCCGCCGCACCTCCGGGTGGTCGCGCAGCTGTCCGAGCAGTTGGTCGTGGACCATCGACCAGGTCCAGTCGACCTGCTGGGCGCGCCGCTTCTCGTCGAGCGCCCCACGCGCCGTCAGGACCGAGCGGTGCCGCTCGATCCGCTCCCAGATCTCCTCCAGCCCGCGGCCCTCGCGGGCGCTGCAGGTGAGCACGGGCGGGTTCCAGGGGGCGTCCGGCGGCTGGAGGAGCCGCAGCGCGCCGGAGAGTTCGCGGGCGGCGGACCGGGCGTCGCGCTCGTGCGGGCCGTCGGCCTTGTTGATGGCGACGACGTCGGCCAGCTCCAGCACGCCCTTCTTGATGCCCTGGAGCTGGTCGCCGGTGCGGGCCAGGGAGAGCAGCAGGAAGGAGTCGACCATGTTGGCGACGGCGGTCTCGGACTGGCCCACGCCGACGGTCTCGACCAGCACCACGTCGTAGCCGGCCGCCTCCATCACCACCATCGTCTCGCGCGTGGCGCGGGCGACGCCGCCGAGCGTGCCGGCGCTGGGCGAGGGCCGGACGAAGGCGTTCGGGTCGACGGCGAGCCGCTCCATCCGGGTCTTGTCGCCCAGGATGGAGCCGCCGGTGCGGGTGGAGGAGGGGTCGACGGCGAGCACGGCCACCTTGTGGCCGAGCCCGGTGAGCAGGGTGCCGAGGGCGTCGATGAAGGTCGACTTGCCGACTCCCGGCACCCCGCTGATGCCGACCCGCCGGGCCCTGCCGGTGTGCGGCAGCAGCTCGATCAGCAGCCGCTGGGCGAGGTCCCGGTGGTCGGCCCGGGTGGACTCGACGAGCGTGATCGCCTGGGCGATCCGCGCCCGCGAGCCGTCGAGCACCCCTTTGGCGTAGTCGTCGATGTCGATGGTGCGGCGCATGGGCGGCAGCGGCTCACAGGTCGTGGCCGAGGGCCGTGGCGAGGGTCCTCAGCAGGTCGTGTGCGGCGTCGGGGATGACCGTGCCGGGCGGGAAGACGGCGGCGGCCCCCATGTCGAGCAGGGTCGCCACGTCCTGCGGCGGGATGACGCCGCCCACCACCACGGTGATGTCCTCCCGACCCTGCTCGGCGAGTTGCTCGCGGAGCGCCGGCACCAGCGTGAGGTGGCCGGCGGCGAGCGAGGAGACGCCGACGATGTGCACATCGGCCTCCACCGCCTGCCGGGCGACCTCCTCCGGGGTCTGGAACAGGGGGCCGACGTCGACGTCGAAGCCGAGGTCGGCGAAGGCCGTGGCAATCACCTTCTGGCCGCGGTCGTGGCCGTCCTGGCCCATCTTGGCGACCAGGATGCGCGGGCGCCGGCCCTCGGCCCGCTCGAACGCCTCCACCAGCGCGCGGGTGCGCTCCACCCCGGAGGACGGCCCCGCCTCTTCTCGGTACACACCGGAGATCGTACGGATCTGCCCGGAGTGGCGCCCGTACACCTTCTCGAGAGCGTCCGAGATCTCGCCCACGGTGGCCTTGGCGCGGGCGGCGTCGACGGCGAGGGCGAGCAGATTGCCCTCCAGCCCGTCGCCGCCCCCGCCGCCCGGGCCGGCCTCGGCGGCGCGGGTGAGGGCGTGCAGCGCGGCCCGGCAGGCGTCCTCGTCGCGCTCGGCGCGCAGCCGCCGCAGCTTCTCGATCTGCTGGGCGCGCACCGAGGAGTTGTCGACCTTGAGAACGTCGATCTTCTCGTCGCTGTCGACCCGGTACTTGTTGACGCCGATGACGGGCTGGCGGCCGGAGTCGATACGGGCCTGGGTGCGGGCCGCGGCCTCCTCGACGCGCAGCTTGGGGATGCCCGCGTCGATGGCCTGGGCCATGCCGCCGGCGGCCTCGACCTCCTCGATGTGCTGCCAGGCCCGGCGCGCCAGGTCGTAAGTGAGCTTCTCGACGTACGCGCTGCCGCCCCAGGGGTCGATGGTGCGGCAGGTGCCGGACTCCTGCTGGAGGAGCAGCTGGGTGTTGCGGGCGATGCGGGCGGAGAAGTCGGTGGGCAGGGCCAGCGCCTCGTCGAGGGCGTTGGTGTGCAGGGACTGGGTGTGCCCCTGGGTGGCGGCCATGGCCTCGACGCAGGTGCGCGTCACGTTGTTGAAGACGTCCTGGGCGGTCAGCGACCAGCCGGAGGTCTGCGAGTGGGTGCGCAGCGAGAGCGACTTGGCGTTCTTCGGGTCGAACTGCTTGACGAGCTTGGCCCAGAGCAGCCGGGCGGCCCGCAGCTTGGCGATCTCCATGAAGAAGTTCATGCCGATCGCCCAGAAGAACGACAGGCGGGGCGCGAAGGCGTCCACGTCCAGGCCGGCGCCGAGGCCGGCGCGCAGGTACTCGACGCCGTCGGCGAGGGTGTACGCGAGCTCCAGGTCGGCCGTGGCCCCGGCTTCCTGGATGTGGTAGCCGGAGATGGAGATGGAGTTGTAGCGGGGCATCCTCCGCGAGGTGTACGAGAAGATGTCGGAGATGATCCGCATGGAGGGCCGGGGCGGATAGATGTAGGTGTTGCGGACCATGAACTCCTTCAGAATGTCGTTCTGAATGGTTCCGGCCAGCTTCTCCGGCGGCACGCCCTGTTCCTCGGCGGCGACGATGTAGAGCGCGAGCACGGGCAGCACGGCGCCGTTCATCGTCATCGACACGCTCATCCGGTCCAGCGGGATGCCGTCGAAGAGCTGCCGCATGTCGTAGATGGAGTCGATGGCGACGCCCGCCATGCCCACGTCGCCGGTGACGCGGGGGTGGTCGCTGTCGTAGCCGCGGTGGGTGGGCAGGTCGAAGGCGACCGACAGGCCCTTCTGGCCGGCCGCGAGGTTGCGCCGGTAGAAGGCGTTGGACTCCTCGGCGGTGGAGAAGCCCGCGTACTGGCGGATGGTCCACGGCTGGTTGACGTACATGGTGGGGTACGGGCCGCGCAGATAGGGCGCGACGCCGGGGTAGGTGCCGAGGAAGTCCACCCCGGCCAGGTCCTCGGCGGTGTACAGCGGCTTGACGCCGATGCCCTCCGGGGTCTCCCACACCAGGTCGGCCGCGTCCTTGCCGGTGGCCTCCTGGAGGGCCGCCCGCCACTGGTCGGCGGTCACCTGCCCCGCGTCGGCCGGGCCGAGGTCGACCTCGGAGAAGTCCGGGATCGGGTTCCGCTGTCCCGTGCTGCCCCGCATCACGCCACTCCCATGTCGTCGAGGGCCGAGGTGAGGACCGCGACGGCGTCGCAGCCCGCGGCGACGAACTCGTCCACCCCGGCACGTAGATAGGCTTCCCGCCGCTCGCCGGGGCGACCCGCGAGATAGACCCGGCGGGCGCCGGCGGCCTTCAGCGCCGCCGCGACGGCCTCGGCCTGTTCGGCGTAGAGGGCGTCGCTGGAGCACAGGCAGGCCACGGTGGCGCCGCTGCGGGTGAAGGCCTCGCCCGCCGTGGCGGCGTCGACCGTCACCGGGTCGTGCACCGGTTCGATGCCGCCGGCCTGGAAGAGGTTGGCGGCGAAGGTGGCGCGGGCCGTGTGCGCGGCGGCCGGGCCGAGCGCCGCGAGGAAGGCCCGGGGGCGGGCACCGGTGGCCGCCAGATGGGCGTCGGAGCGGGCGCGCAGGGCCTCGTACGCCTCGTCCCGGCGGACCCGGGGCAGCGCGCGGCTCCGGCCCGGGGCCCCGGTCGCGGCGGAGGCCGGGGCGGCGGCGCCGTCGGCCGAGGAGGCCGAGGAGGCCGGGGCAGCAGGGGCGGCCGAAGCGGCAGGGCCCGTGGGGGCCGGCTCGCGCACCACGGGGGCCTCGGCGAGGTGCGGGAACTCGCTGACGCCGGTGATGGGTTCGCGGCGGTGGGCCAGGGCGTCGGAGCGCCGGGCCCAGGTCTGCGCCAGCGTGTCGTGGACGAGTCCGGAGCGCAGGGCTGCGGCCTGTCCGCCGGCCCGTTCGATCTCCTGGAACCAGGCCCACGCGGCGTGGGCCAGCTCGTCGGTGAGGCGTTCGAGGTAGTACGAGCCGCCGGCGGGGTCGATGACCCGGGCCAGGTGCGACTCCTCCAGCAGCACCGACTGGGTGTTGCGGGCGATGCGCCGGGCGAAGGCGTCGGGGAGGCCGATGGCGCTGTCGAACGGCAGGACGGTGATGGCGTCGGCGCCGCCCACGCCGGCGGCGAGACAGGCCACCGTGGTCCTGAGCATGTTCACCCAGGGGTCGCGGCGGGTCATCATGACGGTCGAGGTCGCCGCGTGCTGGCGCTGGGCGCGCGCCTCCGGGGCGGCGCCGGAGACCTCGGCGACCCGGGACCAGAGCCGGCGGGCGGCGCGCAGGGTGGCGATGGTGAGGAACTGGTCGGCGGTGGCCGCGTAGCGGAACTCCAGCTGGGCGCAGGCCGCGTCGACGCTCAGCCCGGCCGCGGTCAGCTCGCGCAGATAGGCGACGCCGGTGGCCAGGGAGCAGCCGAGCTCCTGGGCGGGCGAGGCGCCGGCCTCGTGGTAGGGCAGCGCGTCGACGGTCAGGGCGCGCAGCCCGGAGTGGTCGCGGTCGCAGCGGGCCGCGAGCCGGGCGGCTGCGGCGAGGTGGCCGGTGAGGCTCTCGTCGTCCCCGGTGCGGGCGAGGACGGCGAGCGGGTCGGCGCCGAGGTTGCCGAGCGCGGCCTGCGGGGGCACGTCGCGCCGCTCGTACAGCCGCAGCAGTTCCTCGGCGGCGGCGGCGAATTCGGCGCCCGCGTCGAGGACCACCGGGGCGAGGTCGAGGTAGACGCCGCGCAGGGCGTCGGGCAGGGCCGCGACGGGCAGCCCGGCCCCGCCGACGGAGAGCCAGAGGGAGGTGACGCCGTTCTCGAGGTCGGCGAGCGCGGCCTCGTTGGTCCGCGCGGCGTCGGGGTGGGCGTGGTGCTGGCGCACGTCCCAGCCGGACACGGTGGTGCCCTGGGGGCGTCCGGCGCGCAGATACGGGGGGAAGCCCGGGTATCCGGCGTCCGTGGCGCCGTCCTCGGCGGTGTACAGCGGACGGGCGGTGATGCCGTCCTGGAGTTCGGTGGCGAGAGCGTCCTCGGCCGCGGTGCCCGAGATCCCTTCCCTGCCCGCCTTGCGCAGCACGCCTTCCACGAGGTGCTGCCAGCGGTCACGGGTGGCGTCGGGGAACTCGGCGGCCAGGCGGAGCTCGTCGGGCTGGACCGTCATGGGGGAAGGTTAGGGGAGGCGGGCGCTTCCGCAGGAGGGCACACGGCTGTGACCTTGGCCTCTCTCCGGTCGGGGCCGTGCCGCCGCTTCCCGGTCGGGGCGCGCCCCCGCACCGCCGCCGGGGCCGCGCCCCCGCGCCGCCCGTGTCACTTCAGCAGGCGGGACAGGCGGCGGTCGGCGAGCGGCTTCCCGCCGGTCTGGCAGGTGGGGCAGTACTGGAGCGCGGAGTCGCTGAAGGACACCTCGCGAATGGTGTCGCCGCACACCCCGCACCGCTCCCCCGCCCGCCCGTGCACCCGCAGTCCCGCCTTCTTCTCCGCCTTGAGGTCGCCGGCCGCCAGCCCGCGGGAGCGCTCGACCGCCTCCCGGAGGGTGGCGCGCAGCGCCTCGTACAGGGCGGTCGTGTCCTCCTCGGTGAGGCTGTCGGCGAGGCGGAACGGCGACATGCGCGCGGCGTGCAGGATCTCGTCGGAGTAGGCGTTGCCGATGCCCGCGATCACGCTCTGGTCCCGGAGCAGTCCCTTGATCCGGTGCCGTTGGCCGTGCAGCAGCGCGCGGAACGCCTCGGGGGTGAAGTCCGGTGCGAGCGGGTCGGGGCCCAGCCGGGCGATGCCGGGGACGTCGGCCGGGTCGGTGACGCAGTACACGGCGAGCCGCTTCTGGGTGCCGGCCTCCGTCAGGTCGAAGCCGGCGCCGGCCCCGGGGTCGGCGCCCGGCGGCTCGGTGAGCGTCACCCGCAGGGCCAGCGGCCCCTTGCCGGGGCGCGGCGGCGCGCTCGGGGCCCGCCACTGCCAGCGCAGCCAGCCGGCCCGCGCCAGATGGGTCACGAGGTGGGGCCCGCCCTCGGTCGCGAGGTCCAGGAACTTGCCGTGGCGGGCCACGGCGGTGACGGTCCGGCCCTCGAGCGCGGTGGGCGGCGGGTCGTAGGTCTTGAGGACGCTGATCGAGACCGGGATCACCCGCTCGATCTCCCGGCCGACCAGGTGTTCCCGAAGGAACCCGGCGAGGGCCTCGACCTCCGGCAGCTCCGGCATGCGCCCAGTGTGCCGCAGCGGCTCGAAGCCGGCGCGGCGACGGCGCGCGGGTGATGCCCGGTCCCCACCCCCGCGCTTCCGTACGCGGAGCAAGTGGAGCATTCGTAGGGCAATATGCAGTAACTTTCCTTGACTGTCCCATATGTCATATAGACATCCTGGTCGTCCCGATGTGGCTGGGCACGGGCGAACAGGGAGCGGACATGCGCAAGGGCGTCCACGCGGCGGGCCGGGGTGCCCGCGCGGCACTGATCTGGCTGCTGGCGGGCGCCGCCGCGGCCTGCACGGCGGGGCCGGCCGGGGCGCCGGGCACCACGGGGTCACCGGCCACCTCGCCGGCCGCCGCCCCGGCCGGCCGGCGCGGCTTCACCCTGGTGGCCTCCGGGGACGTGCTCCCCCACGCCTCGGTGATCCGCCAGGCGCGGCGGGACGCGGCGGACGCGAGCGGGCCCGGTGAACCGGGTGGCCCCGACGGCCCGGGCGATGCCGCGGAACCGGACGGTTCCGGCGGCCCGGACGGCTCCGGCGGCCCCGGCGGCCCCGGCGGCCCGGACGGCTCCGGCGATCCGGGCGGGCGGGCCGGCGCCGGCTCGGGCGACCACGACTTCCGGCGCATGTTCGCCGGGGTACGACCCATCGTCTCCGGCGCCGACCTGGCGATCTGTCATATGGAGACGGTGTACGGGCCCGACGGCGGCCCCTTCACCGGCTACCCGGCCTTCCGCTCGCCGCCCCAGGTCGCCGAGGCGCTGCGGGCCACCGGCTACGACTCCTGCTCCACCGCCTCCAACCACACCCTGGACGCCGGGGCGGCCGGGGTGCGCCGCACCCTCGACGCCATGGACCGGGCCGGGCTGCGCCATGTCGGCTCCGCCCGCAGCGCCGAGGAGGCCCGCCGGCCGGCGCTGCTGCGCGCGGGGGGCGCCCGGGTGGCCCAGCTGGCCTACACCTATGACACCAACGGCATCCCGCTGCCGCCGGGCAAGCCCTGGTCGGTGAACCTCATCGACGAGCGGCGGATCGTCGCCGACGCCCGCGCCGCCCGCAGGGCCGGCGCCGATGTCGTGGTGGTCAGCATGCACTGGGGCACCGAATGGCAGGAGGAGCCGGACGAGCAGCAGCGGACGCTCGCCGACCGGCTCACCCGCTCCCACAGCCGCGGCCGGCCCGATATCGACCTGATCATCGGCACCCACAACCACGTCCCGCAGGCGTACGAGAAGGTCAACGGCACCTGGGTGGTGTACGGGCTCGGCGATCAGCTCGCCGGCCGGATGCGGGACCCGCGCGGCAGCGAGGGCACCATCGCCCGCTTCGCCTTCGAGCCGCCCGAGCGGCCGGGCCGGCGCTGGCGGGTCACCCGGGCGGAGTTCGTGCCCCAGCTCTGCGACGAGGAGGGCTTCCGGGTGCTCGACCTCAACGCCGCGCTCCGGCGCGAGCCCGACCGCGCCGACTGGGCGCGCCGCCGGGACCGCATCCGGGACGCGGTGCTCTCCCGGGGCGCCGCCGCCGACGGGCTCACCATGGCCACGGACGGGCCATGACCGGCCGCCGCGCGGAGCGGCGCCTTTCGCCCGGCCCGCCCCTCCGCCATCATGAGCCGCCGTCAGCCCTCGACGGACTCGACGGAGAGGACACAGCATGGCCGGGCTCCGGGTGGGACAGGGCGTACTGCGCCGCAAGCCGATCGAGCACATCGAGGAACCGGAGGGCGCCAGGACCGAGCAGCTGACCCGGACCCTCGGGCTCTGGCAGCTGACCGCGATCGGCGTCGGCGGCAT
Source organism: Streptomyces sp. URMC 123 (assembly GCF_051386515.1). Classification (NCBI taxonomy): domain Bacteria; kingdom Bacillati; phylum Actinomycetota; class Actinomycetes; order Kitasatosporales; family Streptomycetaceae; genus Streptomyces; species Streptomyces sp. URMC 123. The sequence continues at coordinate 16,572 of NZ_JBPQTV010000002.1, forward strand.
CATCGGCGCCGGGATCTTCACCCTGGCGGGCACGGTGGCCAATGGCACCGCGGGCCCCGCGGTCCTGGTGTCGTTCCTCATCGCCGGGGTCGCCAGCGCCGCCGCCGCGCTGAGCTACGCCGAGTTCGCCGGCCTGATCCCCAAGGCCGGTTCGGCCTACACCTACGGCTACGCCGTGCTGGGCGAGCTGGCCGGCTGGTTCATCGGCTGGGACCTGCTGCTGGAGTACACGGCGATCGTGGCCGTGGTGGCCATCGGCATCTCCGGCTACTTCAACTTCCTGCTCGGCGAGATGGGGGCGGAGCTGCCCGCCTGGATGCTGGGCGCGCCGGGCACGGGCGAGGGCCACCGGGTCGATCTGTTCGCGGCGGTGCTCTGTCTGTTCGTGGCGTATCTGCTGACCCTCGGCATCAGGAACGCCGCGCGGTTCGAGACCGTGGTGGTGGTGCTGAAGGTCCTGGTGGTGCTGCTGGTCATCGGCGTCGGCGTGTTCCACATCCGGTCCGACCACTACACGCCGTTCTTCCCGTACGGGGTCGGGGGCGCGTTCACCGGGGCGGCCACGGTCTTTTTCGCCGTCTTCGGCAATGACGCAACCGGGTTAACCTGGAGTGGATATGCCGAGCACCGTCCTGACCAGCACGAACTTGATCGAAGAGCCCTCGCGTGAGGGCTGGAGCCCCGAGGAGCTGCAAGAGCTAGCCCAGTGGAAGCTGATGCAGCAGTCCCTACCGGCCGATGCCCCGAGGGGGCTCCTGTCCATCCGGCTGAGCATCTTCAAGGACGAGACGACTTCCCCCATCCGCCAGGAACTCGACCTGTGGGCCACTGCCCAGCAGAAGGGCGTAAGGGTTGTAGGCGTCGCGTCCGATATTAACGTCTCAGCCACGAAGGTTCCGCCGTGGCAGCGCAAGAGGCTCGGTTACTGGATTAACGATCTTGCCCCCGAGTTCGACGTAATCCTCTTCTGGAAGCTCGATCGATTCATCAGGCATATATACGACCTGCACCTGATGATCGAGTGGTCCAAAGAGTTCAACAAGAACCTGATATCCAAGGTTGAAGAACTCGACTTCTCCACCACTCTCGGTCAGATGATGGTGACCATGATTGCGGGTATGGCCCGCATCGAGGCAGAGAACCTTGGGATTCGCCTTACTTCTCTCTGGCAGTACACCAGGACCACCACTAAGTGGCTCATCGGCAAGCCCGTCTACGGGTACAGGACGGAAAAGTCTGACGACCCCGCCAACCCTCACAAGGTGTTGGTCATCAATCCAGACGAGGCGCGGATCATCAGGTATGTGTACGTCCGACGGGTGAAGCACCACCGCTCCTACAACTACATCTGCGACATCCTCAACCGAGCGGGAATTAGGACCGCCCGGGGAGCTAAATGGACTGTCGCCTCCCTGGTGCGGATCATGCGCAACCCGGCCCTTACCGGGGTGCGGGTCATCTCCTCTGGGAAGCGGGGAGGGAACAAGCCTCCGCAGATCGTGTACAGCGACAAGACCGGGGAGCCCATCAAGGTTGCCGAGGCCATCCTTGAGCCGGATGAGTTTCAGAAGCTCATTGAGGCCGACCTGACCATCACCAGGAAAAAGCCCAACCGGAACAACAAGGCAACCCATTACCTTGGCTCTATAAAGTGTGGCTACTGCAAGCGCAACATGACTGCGCACCGCGGCAAGAGGAAGCTCGCCAAGGGTGGGTACAGTGAACACAACAAGGTTCGCTGCATCAACACCCAGCTTCACAAATGTGACGTTCGACCGTCCGTGGATGCCAAGGAAGTCTATCGAGACCTTGAGACTTCCGTACTCAAGCAGATAGGCGACTACCCGGTGGTAGAGCGGGTCTACGTCCAGGGCCAGGACAATGCGAAGAAGCGCAAGGAACTGCAAGAGTCCATCGAGTTCTACATGAAGGCCCTGGAGCCTGGAGGCAAGTTCTCCGTTGGAGGCTTCCTTCAGAAGACAGCGGAAGAGACCCTTGTAAAGTTGAGCGAACAGCTTGCAGACGTGCCGGAGGAGTCGGCCCAGAACAGGTGGGAAACCAAGACGCTTGAGGGCACCTATCGCCAGCGCTGGATTCTCGGCGGTCGAGAGAAGATGGAAGAAGATCTTCTGCGCGGCGGCATAACCTTCGAGGTCTACACGGATCACTTCGTTCTTGCGATCCCCGAGGACGTGAAGCAGCAACTCATCATCAAGAAGAACTACTTCGACGAATCAAGACTCAAGGAGAAGGTGAAGGGCCAGGTGCCGGCCCTGACCTAGCCCACAAACACGGAAAGACCCCAGTCGCCGCGACTGGGGTCTTTCCGTATCAGTCTTCATCGGACGGATAGGTGACGTCGTCGATGACCGTTCGGGTTCCGTCCTTCCCTACAAGGACAGTGATCACACGCATACAGTGTCACATCCCAACTTCGCGCGGACGTAAAACCCCCTCACCGGAGGGGGTCTCCCTTACAGAGCAACCGTACCACGAGTGTCACATCCCAACTTGAGGGGGTGAACTAACCCCCGGCGGAGCCCCGGCCAGCACCTCGTGGGGGAACGAAAAGTGCTGGCCGGAGCGGCAAGGGGGCACCGGCGGGGCGGTCAGATGAAGAAAGACCACCCTCCGCCGGGAGCGGTGAGCGTGTTTCCGTCAGGGCTCAGCGTCACGGACATGTGGTGAAGGGGGAAGCGGTTTCGCTCCTCCCACTTCCGCCTGACCCGCTCAAGGTCATCCCAGAGGCGGCGCCGACCGCTCTGGTGAACCGTGCCGGTCTTGTCTCCCTCAGCCCGCGCCCATGATCCGTCGGCGGACAGGAGCCAGACGATCCGCCCGCCCTTGTCGTCAGCCGCCGCCCGCGTCTCCGTTCCCGGGGTGTCCAGCTCAAACAGCCACGTGAGGGCCCACTCCTGCCACAGGTGCGGAATCGGGCCATCTGTGGCCCGCACATCGTCCCCCTCGGCTTCTCGGGCGGCGGCAAACACGGTGTCGAGCCTAGGCGGGTAGTCAGCTCCCTGCCGCGTCTCCATGAACGTGGCCGAGTCGGGCTCGACGTTCCCCCGGGCAACGCCGTCTTCGCCCATCTCCGCAGTGACCAGAAGAGCGGTGTTGGCGATGGTCGTGACGAGCCTCCCACCCGGGCGGAGAGCCCGGAGCCATGTTTCCGGTACGGGCCGTACTCCAACCGTCGCCATGATGCCGTCGTAGTCTCCGCCCGGAATCGGGCCGGTGGCATCGATGGCCTCCACATGAGGGGTGCGGCCGAACTCGGCCAGACGCGAGCGCCCCGCTTTGACAAGGTAGGAGTCCACATCCACGCTCGTCACGTTCTCGTCACCGAGACGCCGCCCTGCGAGCGCGGCGGAGTACCCGGAGCCGAAGCCCACGTCCAGGTACGCCTGGCCCGGCTTGAGGTGTAGCCGGTGGAGCATCGACACGACGAGTCCAGGGAGCGTGGACGATGATGTCGGGCTTCCGGTCCCCCTCTCGTCCGGCTGGGCGTGATCGGCGTGCAACGGCCCTACGCGAGTGATCAAGGTCTTGTCGCTGAAGGCCGCCTTCAGGTGTGCCGGCGACCCCGACGTGGGCGCGATCAGTTCCCATTCCTCGGCCGGGCTGTTGGGGACGCGCTCCCACCATCGCGGGATCAACAGGTGTCGGGGGGTGTTGCTCACGGCGTCGTGCCACTCCGGAGCTTCGACGGTCACCTTGTCGGCCAGGGCTTTCGCGGCTTCGGTCCAGTCGGCATCGGTCATTCAGCTTCTCCCTGTAGTGCGTCGGCCATGGCCTCTACCAGTGGAACGTTCGCCTTTACGGCGATCCAGTGCCATTGGCCGTTCGGGTTGATCTCCAGGAACTTCCACTGCCCCTTGGGGGTGACAACGAAGTCGAGCGCGCCGAAGAAGAGCCCCAGCTCCTTCATGAGCCGCCGGACGCCGTTCTCGACCTCCAGGGGTATGGGCACGCGCTCGTAGGTGAGTGAGCGGTAGTCGGTGCGCCAGTCGAGTTTGGCGGCTTCGCTGCCGGCGTAGATGGCGACTGGGAACATGCGCCCGCCGATGACCGTGAGGCGGACTTCGAACGCCTTCTCAACGTTTTCCTGGAACAGATGCGCGGTTCCAGTAACCCCGTCGTCCAGCTCCTTCGCAGAGACGAGGGAGACGGGCAGGAACTTCCGCTCTCCGTTCGGGCCGAGTACGCCGCCGCCCAGCCCTTTGTAGATCACTACGTCTTTCCCCATGAATTCCCGGGCGTGATCGAGGTCGGAGGTGATGACGGTGCGGGGGGTGTCCAGTCCGGCGCGGGCGGCCACGGCAAGTTGCCGCGGCTTGTAGTTCGCGGCCGAGTCGTGGGCCGGGTGGTTGATCCACCGGACGGGCAAAGAGCTGAGTACACCGAGCACTCCGGATCGTGCTTCCGATACGGCGAGTGCTCGGGCGAGGCTGGGCCAGGCTTCCGGCGTCACGAACTCGTTCGGGCGGCGCCACCATACGGACTTGATGGTTTCCAGGCGGAGGGTGCGGGAACCGGCGACGAGGGAACCCGCCCAGCCGTCCCCCGTGAGGGAGACGGCCAGACGGGAAGTGGTGGGGAAGTCGGCCGTGTCGTACCGGACGACGTTCTCACCACGCTTCGCCAGTTCCTCAACCACAGCATCGGCCGTCAGGTCGTCCCGGCCCGTGAGGATGAGGATGGTTCGCATGTCAGTACAGGTCGGTTCCGCTGTCGGAGCCCGGCCCCTTGCCGTCGCCGTTGCTGGTCTCGGTCTGCGTCTCCGGCTTGTTCCCGGCCTCCGCGTGCCACGGGTTGCCCTGGGCCCCGACGTTGAGCTGAAGTGACTCGCTGAACGTGATCACCGGTGCCTCCGACGTGTTCGGGGGCGGCGAGGTCAGGTGCCGACATCCGAACGGGACGGCCGGCGCGGTAGCAGTGCTCATGCTTTGTACCTCCGTGTTGTCGGTTCAAGCGAGCTTGCGGTGTGCACCCGTCCGGCCGCCGACGGCCACAAGGGCGGACGGGCGTGGTTCCCGCCCCTAGCGGGGTGCAAGGCGATGGGCAAGGGGCGCATCACCCAGGGGGTCACCCGGTAAGGGCGGAGATTGGGGCCTTCCGACTGCCCCCCGTACAGCCGGAAGGGAGGGCCCGCCCCGGCGGAACGGACCTCAACCGTGTACCGGGGCGGGGGTCGGCCTGCCCCTCCGTCAAGGAGGGATAAGCGCCCTGGGGGGGATTAGGCGCCGACAGAGGGGCAGGGGTCTAGGAGGTTCGCTAGGCGTGTTTGCGCTTGACGTGTCGCGCCCGTGCGTTCCGAATCTTGACCAGGTCGGCAGTGCTTCCGCGCGCCTTTTGCTTGGCTTCGGCGTCGTCGAAGATCCCGCAAACCGTGCACGGCTCGTCGTCGTGCTCCTGGCGCCTTTTCGTCATGGTGGTGTCCACCCTTCGGGCAGGATCTCGGTACCGGCGGGCAGGCTTCCCGGGGGGTCCATGAGGAGCTCTTCGCGCTTGGTGCGCTCGTAGCGCAGGTGACGCGTCTCGGAGGTGTGCTTACGCATCCAGTCCGTGACCTCGCCCTCCGTGCTGAGCCATTCAGACTCGGCGCCGCAGTCTTGAGTCAGCATGAAGCCCACGGACGGGCAGGGGCCCGGAACGGAGGTCACGCACTTCACCCTTCGGTCCTCATCCCGGCACCGCCGCAGGGTGAAGTCCAGGAAGCGGAGTAAGGTCCGGGTCACCGGCTCTCCTCCTTGTGCCAGTTGGCGAGGTGGCGCTTGACCCGGGCCTGGGCCAAGATCAGGGCCGTTTCGTTACCCGACTCTGCCGCTTCTTTGAGGTCCCGGCCGTAATCGGCGCACCCACAGCAGAGGGGCCCCGGGGCGGGGTTGGGGTTCGTCGTCCACTGCCCATGGGTGACCGCAGAGAGGGACTGGAAAGAATAGGGGAAAGAGGACACTAGTCCACGCTCCGGGGGCTGAGACCGAGCGTCCGACGCTCCGCGCCGGTGGCCACACGGACGTGGTCCTTGTGCGCCTGCCACACGGCCGGCGTCCCACAGGTGTTCTTCAGGGTGTACCACTTTCCGTCGAAGGCGTGGGATACGCCGATGCGCTCCGTTTGCTCGTCCATCAAGAGGGCACCGACCCGGTAGCCGTCCCACAGGGTCGCCGGCGTGGGCCCGAGCTGCGTGTCTGCGAGCCACGCAGCGCCCACCATGGGGTTGTCGGCGACCGGGAGGCGCGGGGGCTCCCGCCCTTCGGGGGGAACGTGCATGACGGACACGATCACTCCTCTCCGTAGCGCTCTCACCACCGGGTGGTTCAGGGTGGCTTACACCTGGGCACTCTTCAACCTGTAGGTTTGGAACGAAAGGTTGGGTGAACGAGCCTTGAACCGTAAGGAGTTGGACCCCGACTCCTCGCCGAACGCGGCCTACGGGGCGCGTTTGCGCAGCTTGCGCGACTCGCGCGGCTGGACTCAGGAGGACCTGGCCACCCTCATGGAATATTCCAGCGTGCATATTTCGGCGGTTGAAACTGGTCGGAAGTCTCCAACTCTCCGCTTCTCGCGTAGCGCAGACGAAGCCTTTGGCCTCACAGACACGACGGATTCGTTCGAGCGCCAGTACCGCAAGATCAACCTCGGTGCCCTGCTGGAGGGGTTCCCCGAGTACGTCAAGTACGAAGGCCGGGCCGTCGAGATCCGGCTGTACGAGATCGGGATCATCCCGGGCCTGCTGCAAACTCCGGACTACGCACGGGTGTTGGCGGACAGCGCAGTGCGCCGCGGCGCCATCACGCCCGAACAAGCGGATGAACGAGTCTCGTTCCTCGCGAAGCGCCAGGCGGCCCTGGTGAGACCTCACCCACCCATGGTGTTTGTGACCATGGATGAGAGCTGCATCCGTCGTACTGTCGGTGGGGCAGTCGTCATGGACACCCAGTTGGCGCGTCTGGTTGAGTTCGCACAGTTGCCGAACACGCTGCTACAGGTGGCGCCGTACGACATAGGCGAGCGTCGAACTTTTGACCTGCCCGTCAATCTCTTGACCTTGCCAGACCGGTCCGTCATCTGCTACGCCGAGTCTCAGGCCCACGGGAACTTGGACCGAGAGCCCACGTCCGTAGTGCCCATGCTGACGGCCTACCATCAGCTACAGGCCGAGTCGTTGTCCCAGGCCGCGTCTGTGGCCATGATCGAACAGGTACGAAAGGGCACGTTGTGACGACCGAATCTCCCCGCTGGTTTAAGTCCTCCTACAGCAACAACGGCGGCAACTGCATTGAAATTGCCACCAACCTTGTGGTCGCGCACGGTGTCATCCCTGTCCGTGACAGCAAGGACCCCAACGGCCCGGAGCTGCGCTTCACGCCTGACGCCTGGCGCTCGTTCGTGGCCACCGTCAAGCACTCACCAGATATGGGCGTGTAACCTCTGGTCGGCCTTGCCCGTCTTGTGGGATCGAGGCCGAAGGCCCCCGTCTGCTGCGAGCAGACCGGGGCCCGACGTTTGTTGGACACGGCGAAGGCCCCCTCCCCGCTGGGAGGGGGCCTTCGAGCAGCAAGATCACTTCTTCTTGTTGGCGTCCTCGTACTTCTTCAGGAAGTCAGGTGAGGCATACAGTCGAGCGTGCTTGTCCAGCGCCTCGCCCTTGAGCTTCCTCTCATACGCCTCGTTGACCCAGGAGGGGATGCGGCCCTGGGCGGACAGGGGCAGGGACGGGTTCGTGAGCGTCGCGGCCCAGGCCCTCACGTCCGCGGCCAGAGGGTCGGACGACATCCCGCTCTTCTTCCCGGAGACCGGCCTAGCCGTGAGCGAGGGAACGGCGGGGCGCGCAACGTCGATCTCGTACTCCTCAAGGGCATCGAGGAGGGCCTGCCGGCTCTTGCTGTACGCCTCTTCCAGCTCGGTGAGGCGCTTCACCTTTTCGAGGTCATCGACCTCGCCCTCGTAGGTGTCTCCCTCGACAGTGAGCCTGACAACCTGCACGATTTCCACGAGCGCTCCAAGGGACGGGACGGGCCGCAGTCTAAAATGTCACAACCCAACTGGCGGCCTAGCTTACCGACCGAAGGTGAAGCTCCACAACCGTGCCGTGATCCAAGTGCACGATGCGATGAACCCCAGCAGACCTGATGAGCTTCGAGCAGTCCTTACAGGCCGATCGGGTTATGTAGATCGTGGAGCCTTGGCATGACGCCCAGTCGGCATAGAGAAGTGCATTCGCCTCGGCATGTGTTTCAACACAGTCCTCGTATGAGGAGCCGGAGGGAACTTCCGAGAGGCAACGCGCGCATTCTCCAGCGCCACACGACGGGCCGCCTGGATACGATCCGTTGTATCCCGTAGACACGATTCGCCGGTCAGAACCGACCACCAGAGCTCCAACACGGCATCGGAGACAGTCACCTCGCGCAGCAACCGCCGTAGCGATTCCGAGGAAGTAAGTATCCCAGTCTGGGCGCGCATCAAGATCCTTCACTTAGGGTCCTGGAAGAACGTCACAAGGTCCGCTGGGCTCGCCAATTCGGCGAGACTTTTTCCACGATTGCAGGTGGTGCAGGTCGGAGAGACGAAAATCAGATGCAGGCCGGTCACTCGGATTCCTTTCGCTTCTTCTGGTCGTGGTCGGCCGAGTCGATCAGCATTTGGAGGGTGGCCTCGTTGCCCAGGCAGCAGGTGCATCCACCGTCGGCAACGGTTTCCCCCGAGGGGCCGTGGATGAGCGCGGTGTATCCGCACTCGTCGCCCTCAACGTAGTAGTCCGCGTAGCTCACTCGCCGGCCTCCACGACCTCCACGCCGGCGGGAATCATGATGATCTGCCACACGTCCGCGGCCATGCCTTCGGCCAGGTCCTTCGGGATACCCCACTCCTTGGCCTCCTTCATGACCAGGCCGCAGAGGCGGGCAGCCTTGAAGGCCGTGCTCGCAACGTGCTCCAGAGCCTTGTTCTCCATCTCCTTGGCGAAGTCGCCGATTAGCTCCTCGAAGCCGTCCATTTCACTCATGCCGCCAACTCCATTTTCTTGTGGGTGACCCCGCAGAGGTCACAGAACTGGCCTTCGGCCATGTACCCGCAACCCCAGCTCTTTCCGTAAACCGACACATCCGTGTCGATGAGTACGCCGCTCAAGACTTCCTTCATGATCTGAGCGGCCTTTTCCGTAGCCCTGAGAGCGTGCTCCTCCGGGAACTGGAAGATCACTTCATCGTGCACCGGCAAAAGCATATGAGGCCCGTATCCTGCGCTCATGAGTCGGAGGATTGCCCGACCAGTCACATCTCTCGAAGCGCTTTGCACGGCATAGTTCAAGGCGGCGTATGGGCGCCTCTTGTCCACGTACAGGCGTCGACCCGTGTTCGTGGTGATATAGCCTTTCCGACGCGCTTCGCGCTGTAGCCCTTCGGAATACTGCTCGACGCCAGGGAAGACCTTGAAGAATCCCTTGATGGCTCGCTCAGCGACATCCCGAGTGACGCCCGCCTGGCTCATCAGGGCGGCCGGCCCGCCTCCGTAGACCGTGAGGAAGTTGGTCATCTTCCCCGTCTTTCGGTCCACCTCGGCTGCGTCCGCGGTGATCTGATGCAAGTCGGCTTCCTCTCGGAAAGCCTTCTTCATCGCCTTGTCTCCTGACAAAGCAGCGAGAACCCGAAGCTCCTGGGCCTTGTAGTCCACTGCGCAGATGACCATGCCCGGATCGGCAATGAAGCCGCGCCGGACCAACGAGTCCCCGGAGGGGAACGTCTGGGCCGGGATCGCCCCGGAGATCGACATCCGGGCCGTCCGCGCGCCCATCGATCGGATATCGGCGTGGAGCCGGTCTTCCGCATCACGGTTGTTCAGGGCGTTGTCAAACCACGTGCTCTTGGCCTTGGCCGCCTTCTTGCCCCGGTAGATCGCCTCGCAGAGCGGGTCGTCCATGTGGGCCTTGAGAAGGTGGTCGTCCACCTTGGGTTGGCCGGTCGGCGTGGTCTCGGTGGGTATGACGCCCCGGCTGATGACTGCCGCTCCGACCTGCTTCGGGCTGTTGATGTTCTCCAGCCCGAGCTTCGCCGCGATGTCCTTGTAGTGGTGCTCCGTGGAGGCCAGCTCGGCTGCACGCTCCTCGATGTACGGCACGTCGGCCTTGATGCCGCGACGCACCATGTAGGCGCAGGCGGCGGCCAGATCGTGCTCGTACTGGATGAGTTTGCGGGCTGTGACCGGAACCCTGGGCTTGAGGAGCTGCACCAAGCGGAAGGCGAGGATCGGGTCCATGCCCGCGTAGAGGTTGAAGCCCTCATGCTCCAGCGGGATCAACGGCCACACGTCAGCCTTCTTGACACCCAGCTCCTTGGCGATGACGGTCATGCTCGCCTTCACCTCATCGGCCACCGTCGCGGAGACGTAGTGGCGGGTCAGCTCTTCGAGCGAGTGACCTACGCCGGCGTCCTTCCGGCCTCGGCTGTCCACGAGGTGGGCGACTATGCGGGAGTCGATCAGCCGGGGAAAGACCGTCTCGGCCGGCACCCCCCAGACGCGATCCATGCAGAGGATGTCGTAGGTCCCGTTCTGCATGACCAACTTCTCAACCCAGCCAACCGCCTTGATGGCGTCTTCCTGGAAGAGGCCACCCCTCTCGGTGGGGAGGACGAAGCTCTCGTGTGCGTTGCCGAACTGGGCAAGGCGGATACGGAACCCGTCCTCCCACCAGGAGAGGCCGTCGGTCTCGGTGTCAAATCCCAGGGCTTGATGATTGTTCACCACAAAGCGGCGGAACTCGGGGAGATCGTCTTCAGTCTCAACTACGTTGATGCGGACTTCGGAGCCGTTGATGGCGTAGTTGATGACCTTCATTCACTTCCTCCGTGTGTCACATCCCCACTTCGTGGGCTCAAAAAGGGGGTTCCGTGGGCTGCGTAGCCTCGCGCTCTGCGACAAGAGCGTTGAACTTGTCTTCCAGCTCCCTGTACTCCTGGACCGCGATCTCCAGCTCCGCTTCTAGAGCACCGATGTACTCATTGAGTTGGCCGTTCGCCTTCTGCCAGTGACCTGAACGCTGATTGGCCATCTCGATCTCCAGGCGGAGAATCCGGATCTGCTTCGACTTTCTCCCGAGCATCAATCAATGACCTCACCGTAAGTCTCGATGTGATTCCACAGCAGCGTGCGTACCTCCTCATCGATGTAAGCCTCACGCTCTCGGGGACTCATCGCGTCCCATTCGTCGCGAGCAACTTCGATGTAGTCCTCGTAAGTCGCCCCGATGAATCCGGTATCGACAACCAGACGGATAGTTACGAACTCGCTCATCAGTAGATTCCTTCCAGGACCAAGGGGAACTCGGGCTCGGGGGTGTTTGGGCCGATACGGCGCTCGACCGTCATGTTGTTGTGGTCATAGACCCAGAGAGGGATTTCGTCCCAGCTATCAAACACCAGCGACCCCCAGAGCAGCGTTGACCTCGTTCAGGCGCTGCTCGGCGCCCAGGCCCTCTTCCCAGGCCATCTCGCGAGCGGCGTCAGCCTTGATGCCTTCCAAGTGACGCCTGCGCTCGGAGAGGTGCTTGACGAGCTGCACGTACCGCCGGCCGCCGCTGGCCGGCTTCTCGTGCTCGGCCTTGGCGAGCTTGGCCTGAAGCTCGCGGACGAGCTTCTGCTCGTCGGTGAATCGCTGGACCCAGTACTTCTTGGCGCCTTCGGCTTCACGAGCCTTGAGGGCCATGTCACCGAGGTCCTTGCGCAGGGACTCGATGAGTGCCTTGTTCTCTTCCTTCACCTCGATCGTGACCTTATTCAGCGGGACGTTCTTAAGGTCCATCTGGGAGTTATAGGGCTCATCCAGGCAGGTGTTGGCCGTCCACGTCATTCGTTCACTCCTGGGGTTTCACAGGCCGGGCAGGGCGCAGGTTTTTCGGGCGTTTCGTTGGCGGGGTAGTCGATGACGAACGCCATCCCGCACGGGCATTGATAGAAGGCGAGGAGGCTGAGCAGCTCGCCCACTACGGGGCGACTCGTCCGTGCTTTACGAACATCTCGTGAGTGATCGGCATGAGGCGCTTGAACTCCGCTTCCATCTGGTCGGCAACCATTTGGATCTCGACCTGGGGGAAGGACTTGTACCTCGCGGTGTCACTCTTGGTGCGGAGCGAGAGGAAGTGCATCAGCGACCGTGGATTGCAGGTGACGTAGAAGGTGCTGAACGTGCCGACCGGCAGTACGGAGCGGGCGACTTCGCGGGCGATGCCGGCGGCGAGCATGGACTGGTATGACTCCCACGCCGTGACGTAGGCGGTGCGGGCGGCCTCGGAGGCCACGAACCACTGCTGGAAGGTGCCCTGCTCAAAGTCGTACTGGCCGGCCTTGCCGACCTGGACCAGGGGGCGGTCCCCGGCCGGGATGTAGAAGACGGGCTCCAGCTCGCGGTAGCGGCCGGATTCCTCGTTGTAGCTCATGCCGGCCCGGTGCCTCATGACCTCACGGACAACGAAGATGGGAGCCGAGATCCGGAAGGTGAAGGTGCCGTGCTCGAACGGGCTGCCATGCCGGTCCCGCATCAGGAAGTTGATGAGGCCGCGGTCCTTGCCCTGGTCGTAGTCCTGCACCTTGTTCCCGATGGTGCTGACCCGAGCGGCCATGCAGATCACCTTGTCCGTGGCGAGCTGCTGTACCAGCTCCACGTCCATGCTGCTCTTGAACTTCACGGTTGCCTTTCATTGGGGCTGGGGGCCAGGCCGGTCACCCGGCCCCCAGCGTCACATCCCAACTTGGAGAGAGAATGAAATAATTAGATCTTCAGTTCGAACTTGCCAGACTTCTTGCTGAGGAAGGCGGGCGGGCACTTGTCCTCGCCCTTGCGCTCGTCGGCGTTGCAGAAGTACGCCTCCCAGCCGTTCTTGGCGACATGGGTGCGGCCGTGCTCACAGTCGGTCACGCCCTGATGTTCGCCACCTGCGGAGTTCTGCACCTTGCCGCCGGAGAAGGTGTTCTTACCTGTCGGCTTGACCTTCGTACCCTTGTCCTTGAAGTTCAGTTCGGTGTTGAAGGACTGGATCTTCGCCATGCGCTTCATGAGGGACGCGAGGGTGCTGGCCTCCTCGTCAAGCATGGCGTCCATGTCGGAAATCGTGGCGGCGCGAAGGACGAGAAGAGAAGCGTCGTACCCTTCCCCGCCCTTGAAGCTGAGGGTTACGCCTTCCTGAGTGTGGGCGGTGGAAGTGGTCACGGGCGACTCCTTGAGGGTTTCAGTCATGTTGTTCTCGGGGCTCGGTGCGTCCCAGGGGGAGTTTCCGAAGGGGTTCTCACTCATGCCTTGATCCTTTCAGATTGAGGGTCACATCTCAACTTGCGGTGCTGTGAGTAGAGTCTCAGATGGGGCAGGCGCCAGAGGCGCAGATTTCGTCGTATCCCGTATCCGCGATCACTTCGCCGATCTCAAACATGCGCTCCTCGTACTCCTCCTGCGAGATCCGCTCGTATGGTGACTGTGGCCGGCTCATCTCCGGGAATATCGTGGTCCCCTTCAGCTCCGGCATGAAGCCGTGCAAGATACGGGCTACGTCATCTTCGGTGTACTCCGTCGGATCGACGGAGGCCGTGTAAGACACCGCCTGGTCCGCCCAAAGTTCCTGATACATCCGCTGCACGGAGAGCATCTGCTCAAGCGTCAGCTCCCCCGCATGCTCGAACGCCTCGGCGTACTCGGGGTAGTCCGGCAGGAGCGGGTCAACAGTGGGGACCTCCACTACCACTGTGTTGGCGGAATACACGCACGGTTCAGTGCGATAGCCCTTCTTCTCGTACTCCTCGATCTGCGCCTTCTCTGAAGGCTCGATGGACGAGAACCGAATTCGGCGGAGGAAGAAGTCCCCGAAGGGGGCGTGAACCCCCTCGCCCGAGGCGCCGGCGAGCTTGGACGTGGTACCGGTTGGTGCGATCACCCGCTTCTTAATCGGCACTGGAATCCGCAGCTCGTTGGCGTACTCGATAGCGGCCTGGTCCACCGTCTGTGCGAAGAACCTCAGGTCCGAGCGAACCCGCGGATTGTAGGGAGCCTTGCTGTACTTGATGCCCTGCTTGAACAGGTAGTCCGCGAAACCGAGATGCCCAACGCCGATTCGCCGGTACTTGCTGATCGCCTCCTGTGACTTGGGGTCCGCCACCTTCGCAAACGTCGCTCGAATCAGGTAGCGGGTCGCGTAGCGGTGGGCGTCATAGAGGCCCTGGCTGTCGGTCTCGCCGTAGCGAACGAACGCACCGAGGTTCACGGACCCCAGGTTGCACGGCTCCCAGGGGGTCAGCGTCGCCTCACCACACGGATTGGTGGTGTAGGTGCCGTCCACCTCTCCTTCGGCTGTGAGGCTGCTGTTCCAGAAGCCGGGCTCGCCGTTCTTCAGGGCGCCCTCGGCAAGGGCCTCCATGACCTTCACCGCGTGCTCCTGGCCGTCCTCGACCGCCTTGAGGAACCGGTCGTCCACTTCCACGCTGATGTTGGTCGTCCACATGGCGAGCTGGTCACCCTTGCACTTCAGGAAGTCCCAGATGAGGGAGTCATCCCAGGCCATGATGCTCATGCGCGCGGAGCGTCGTACTCCCCCTGCCACGATGGCCATCGCTATCTGGTGATCGATGGCCATGGCGTCCATACCGTTCATCGGCCACCCGGACGCATCGGTGAGGATCTTGCCGACCTCGACCATCATCCGTGCGAACGGCTCCGGCCCGGAAGCCGTGCCGCCGAAGGATCGGAGCGGGGCGCCCTTGCCGCGGACCCGGGACACGTCATAGACGCGGTTCTCGTGCTTGGTCTTGGGGTTGTGTGCCGTGTCGATCAGGTCGCCCAGGGCCTCTGCCCAGCCCTCGCGAGAGTCCTCTACGGAGTAGGCGCCGGCCCACTCGTAGTCGTACTCGGTGCTGATGACGCCGGCCTCGACCAGATCGCGGCAGTCAGGGTGCGCCGGGTCGCAAACGATGTGCACGGTGACGCGGTTCTCGATGGCGGGGAACTGGTGGAAGTACCGCGACGAGTAGTTCGCGCCGACGCCGCCGCCTTCGGCCAGGCGGAGGAGTGTAAACCGGAAGTGCTCGGCAGGGTCGCCGGCCACCCAGCCGGAGGCCCAGCAGTTGTTGAGCGCGAAGTCGTTGACGCCGGACGACTTGATGTGCCGCCCTGCGGGCAGGAACTTGAAGCTCTGGATCAGCTCGACCAGGGCCTCTCGCTCGCCCTCCTCATGGTAGCGCTCGGGCACCAGGGCGAGGTTGCCGTCCACAACTCGCTGCACGGTTTCGGGCCAGGACTCCATGGAGCCGTCCGGCTTCTTGCGGGAATACGTGCGCTTGAAGACGGTCTCGGCGGTTTCAGTCTTGAACAAGGGCTCTCCTTAGTGGTTGGTGTGGGGCTGCGTGGCGGCGAGGATCATCCGGTGAACGGCACTGATGTCCTGGCGATCGATGTTGACCTCGAAGGATTCGGCCGGGGAATGAATCCCGAGATAGACCGGACTGAGAGTCCCGTCGTCGTAGATGACCTGGATCTCTACGTCACCGCGCTGGTACTTGAGAGTGGTCTCCATCATGCGTGGACCGCCTTCCTGCGGATCGAGCGGTTCATCTCGTACGAGAGGGCTATGACGGCCCGCTGGCACGCCTTCTTGTCGGCCTCACTGCCGATCGGCAGCCCGAAGACGTAGTGGGACATGAGGAGCCGCTGATATCGGTCGTTGAGCTTCTTGAGGCCGGCCTCTGCCTCCATCCGCGCAGTGTGAAGGTTGTCGGTGATCTCGCAGTGGTTCAGCGTGTCCTTCTTGCCGATCATGTTGGAGAACTCGTCCGTGGTGTAGATCAGGAGCTTGAGCGCATTCCTGGCCTCGTCCGCGGTGTAGAAGTATTCACCGTCCATAAGGTCGCGGTAGACACGCTCCTTGGCCGCGTAGCGCTGGCCGGCCGTGTAGAAAATCTTGCGCATCATGCGCTCGTTGCCGGCAACGGGAGCGATGTTTTTCCGCTCCCTGATCGCGTGTTCCAACATGGCCTGCTTCACGTCGTCTACCTCAACGATGTGCCAGCGCTCGGCAATCACGTAGGCGACCTTGCCCGCCAGGTCTGAAAGATGCGCCCAGTCGATCTCGTTGTCCTGCATGGCTTCCTTACTTGATGGCGGTGATCTCGGATGCGTCGAGACGCTTGTTGCCTCGGCTCCACTTGCCGCATCCTTCGCACCGGTAGCGCTGGAAGACGGACACGGAGGTGTAGGCCCGGCCTTCCTTCTTCAGGTCCTCCGAGCCGCAGTTAGGGCAATGGTTCTCGTCGCCCTGGCCGTCGTAGAGCTTGTGGTTCGGGTGGGTGGGAATCCAGGGCAACAGGTAGTCGTAGAGATCTTCGGTGACTCGTACGTCCTGGCAGTTGTACTTCCGCATCAGCCGCCATGCCTTTTCGTCACCGGAGAGGCAATCCACCCAGAGCTGATGACCGGTGTGCGAGGTCTTCCTCCCGATCCCCAACTTCTGAACTACGTAGTCGAGCTTGTTGCTGGGGAACCGGAACTGCTTCTTGACGACCTTGAGAAGGTCCACCTGAGCGAAGGGGGCCGGCGGCGCGAGGCCGGCCTCAAGGAACTCGCGGTTCAGGTGCGGGATGTCGAAGCGCTGGCCGTTGAAGTGGACCACGGCATCCGCCTCTTCGAGGAGGTCATGTGCGGCCTGGATCATTTCCGCCTTGCCGTGTTCGTGACCGCTGTAGAACATGACGTTCTTCGAGTCGTACCACTTGGCCGCGAAACAGATAACCTCACCAGATTCGAGAAGCTGGTTCACGCCCACGTTCTGATTCCAGAGGCCCCAGACGTGCGCGAGGTTCGGGGAGGTCTCCAGGTCAATGGTCAGAATTTTCATGCACTCTCCACTCGAATGTTGGCAATGAACCGCTCGGCGTACCAGATGAGCTTCTTCAGGTCCTCGGAGCCGCCGTCCTGGTGCTTGTGCTGGCAGCGCATCAGGTACTTGGTCATGTTTCCGAGCAGGTATCCCTGGAACGCTTCATGACTCATGGACGCCTGGATGATGTCGATGACCTCGTACTTGCCCTGCGTGTAGTGCGCTGGGGAGTTGACGTTGTCCTGGGAACTCATTCCAACCCGCACTTCTCTCGAAGGGCCTTGGGCCCGTGCTTGTTGACGAACTGGTTCACGTCCGCCTTCTTGCCGAACTCGATGGGGACGATGTTGGGGAGGCGTTCAGCCAGCATGTGTACAAATTTTTCCCCCGGCTCGTCGCCGTCGGTGAAGGCGAAGACGGCCTCGTATCCGAGGAAGGCCGGGTCGAAGTGGTCCCGCCACCCGCTGACGCCAGGGACGCCCACGGTGGGGATGTCGGCCAGCTCGGCGCTCGCGGCATCGAACTCGCCCTCGCTGAGCCCGATGTACCGGGACGGCCTGATGAGGGCTCGCGTGTTGTAGAGCAGGGGCTTGGAGCCGGGAAGGCTCTGGTACTTCCCGTGACCCTCGTGCAGCTCCTCGTTCCGCCAGGAGCCGTCCGGGTGCTTGAGGCACGTCTCGCTGATGCAGCGGAACCGGATGGTCGCTACGGCGAACTCGCCGCCAGCCGGCCTGATGTACGGGATGGCCAGGCGGCCCAGGTGCTTTTCATGCCCCGTAGCGGGGGCTGCGACGTACCCGAATCCCAGAGGGGTGGCAAGACTGCCCAAACCGCGGTGGTTGATGTACTGCTCGGCCGGGCTTCCCTGATAGCTCTTGCTGTAGCTCTGGGCTATCTCCACCATCGAAACGGCCTGCGGCGAACTCTTGAGCAGCACGGAACCCGATGCCTTCCTTCCTCATGATCACGTCGTAGCTGTCTTCGCTGATGTCGCAGGCGAAGCAGTGCCAGCGGTTCTTGAATGAACTAACCGACGCCGACGGGTTCTCTTCAGGGTGCTCGGGGCAGTGGATCTTCTGCCAGCCTTCCCGGTCCTTCAGGTCAACTTCGGGGTAGTAGTGCCGGAAGACATCCGCGATACCCGGCTTCTGCATGTCACATCCCAACCTTGACGGCGCGCTCAAGGCGGAGCTGCTTGATGGTCTCGACCTCCCGCTTGACCATCTCTGCAAGGGTCCCGATGGGCATGACCTGACGGAGGGCGCCCTTGCGGCACTTGTAGACGACCGTGGCCTCTTCGTGAATTCCGAGGGCGGCCTCCGCCTCCAGGAGCCGCGCGAGCTTGGCCAGGCCGGTCTTGCGGGTCAGGGTGACGTGGAGCCGGCCGCCGTCGTACGAGATCACTTCTTGCCGTCCTCTCGGTGGTACCGCTTGCCGATGAAGCGGATTGCTGGGGGGTCTTCTAGATAGTCGGCCGCGTTGCGGGCGATCTGGGGGTTGTCGCGCAGGCCGCGGGCGAGGAGCTGCCGGTTACACCTGGCGCAGCACAGGCCGCGCACGAGCCCCGTGGTGTGGTCATGGTCTACGTCGAGCCGCTTCGCCCTTGACTGCTTGCAGATGGCGCAGACGCCCCCTTGGGCGGCCAGGAGCTTGGCGTAGTCCCCGGCCTCAAGGCCGTAGACGGTTTGGACTCGGGCCTCATGCGAGGCGGCGCTGCGCTTCTTTTTGTGGCATGTCGCGCAGATCCTCGCCCTGGTCGAGGTGAAGAACCGCTCTGCTCGATTCTTCCCGCAGCGCACACAGGGGCGATATCCATGTTTGGGCTTTTTCACGCCCTCTTCCTCGGTAGGTCCACTCTGTCACATCCCAACTCGCGGGGCAAATTGAAAGGCTGTGAGTCAGAACACTTCATCGTCCAGGTCCGCGATTTGAAGGTTGGACGTATTTACCTCGAACGAGGCGTAGGTCTCCCCCGAAGGGTCGGTGAACCCCTCGCGGTTCTTCACCGGTGAGATATGCAGGGTCCTGCCCTGCATTCCGTCTACCTCGGCGTGGATGGTGAGCACGACGGAGGGCACACGCCCGATCTTGCCCTTCACGCCGTCGAGCGGGATGGGTTTGATGCCGGAGCTGTACTCGCCTACGACGTGATGCATCGCCATCACGTGAGCCCTGGTTTCCCGGGCCATCTCGTTGAAGTAGTCGCAGAGTCCTTCGAGGCCGAAGGTGTACTCCTCGGCAGTCGAGGAGCCTCCACCGTCCACGTTGGTGATGTTGTCGATTATCACCAAGTGGGGGTAGCAGCCGAACACTTCGCGGTAGCACTCAAGGTGCAGCTCGATGTCCTTCGGCGTGGGCCTGGCGCTGTAGTTGAACCGCAGCCACCAACGCTTACTCAGGGCCTCCTCGTACTTGGCGAACGAGCCGTCATCCGCCACGAGGGCCTTCTTAACCTCACGGGCGTTGTCGCCGGTGATCATGGCCGTAGCCCTGGAGAGCTGCGTGGCGGCCGTGGAGTCGGCGCTGAAGTACAGAGTTGGGACGTTGGACCAGGTAGCCAGGAAGAGGGCGGTGAGACTCTTGCCGGTGCCGCCCCCGGCGCACACGACGCTGAAGTCTCCTCGCCGGAACTCGACTTCGAGCTTCTGGAGCCCACGGTAGGGGGACGGGATGGGCTCGCCGGCCGCTCCTCGAACGAGGACAGACTGATTGAGGCTGAACAAGAAACTTCCCCCTCCTCGGGGTGTCACATCTCAACTTCGGGATTGAAAAGAACAGCCATGAGGCACATCACAAAAGCGGCAGCCGAATCCCGGCTTCGCCGGGAAGTCTCCGGACTTCACGCCCTGGTCCATGGTGACGATGCGCTCGGTGATTTCATCCTCGCTGGCATCGGCCATCTTGACCGGCCGGGACACCTTGCCCGTCTTGGCGAGGTACCAGTCGCCGTTGGTGACCTCCTCGTCGGGGTGGAGCTGGTTGAGCGCCATCCCGTACACCCAGAGCTGGAACTTGCTCTTCGTGGAGCCGGTCTTGAGGTCCCGCACACGAAGGGTGTCGTCCCGGTTCACGAGTACCTGGTCGATGTAGCCACGAACCTTCACGCCGCCGAAGTCAGCCATGAAGGACAACTCGACGGCCGGCTTGCCGTCGGGGTGCCAGAGCACCGGAGCCTGATCCTGGACGTACTCCACGTAGCGCCGCGTCTGCTCGGCGCCCTTGGCGAAGCGGTCCTCCAGGTCCTCGGCGGCCGTACCGCGATTCGCCCGCATCCACTGGTCGATGTCGTTGAGCTTGCCCAGGTCGCGGTTGACGCCCTTGCTGTACTCGTTCTGAAAGACGTTGACGGCCTCGTCGGCGGTCAGCTCCCGTCCGGACTTCTCGAACGCTTCGGCCGCGCTGTGGAAGGCCGTGCCGTGGGTGCTCCAGGCGGCCGGCCGGGGCTCGATGCGCTCGACCCGCTTGAGCCAACTCTTGTACGGGCACTCCTCGAACTCGGTGATCTGCGAGACGGAGCGCGGCATCTCTACCCAACGCTGGTAGTTGGCCTCGATGGTCATACGTACCCTTCAAAAATCTCGAACTGGATGAAACAGGTGGAGCCCTTCATACGCGGGTGCGGCCGGTTGAACTGCTCGTGAAAGATGATCTCGGCATCCTCAAGGAGGCAGCCGATACGTTCTTGCAGCTCCATCATCACCTCCCCTTCACACTCCCCCATTGAGTCCGCAAGTGTGACGCAGATGACTTGTCCGAGGCCGTGAGCCGTCATGGTTACGACTCCGGAAGCTGCGGTGTACTCACGGCTCTTACATGTGGCATCTGCCTTCGACATCGCCTTCAGGATCTCGTCCGCACGCTCGCTGATCTTGAGGTCTTTGAAGGTCTGAAACACTCTTAGACGGCCTCTCGCTTGGCGGGTTCATGCGGACTGAGTCGCACCGGAGCACCCGTATAGCCACCTTAAGGTACCCCCCAGCATAAGTGTCACATCCCAACGGTGGTACTAATCACACGCACCCCCCAGCCCGCTGGATGATCAGTGATACCAGAAGTCGACCGGTAAGCGCTTACCGGTAAGTAGTTACCGGTCGGTGTGTGCATAGAGTGTGGGGACCGTTACAGGGGCGTGGCCCCCGAATCGCGTCCCCCCTGTGCTTAGCTGGGGCCCGACAGCAGATTCGTACACACGTTCGCATCAAGGGAGAAGGGTCGATGTGCGCTGCCCGAAGGCGTTGCTACGACATGGATGATCTGATCGCCGCGTCCAACCTCACGAGGTACCTCAAGGCGTGGCGTGCGGCGCGAGGCGCCGCGTTGGGATTGGGAAGGGCCTTGCCACAGAAGGACGTCGTGCAGGCCAGCGGGATGTCGGAGAAGTGGTATCGAACGTTCGAGGCCGGCCTGCCGGTCAAGCACGACGCTGCCGTTCTCCAGCGCATCGCCGACTGCCTTGGACTTGCCCCCGACGAGCGGATGACGCTCTTCCTGATGACGATGGGCGTCCCCTCGCCTCAAGGAGTCACGTTGAACCTTGACGATCCCGAGCTGCTCCCGGTCTCCTGGATTCTTGATCAACAGGGCACGCGCCCGGCCTACGTGTCCGACGAGGACTGGAACGTCGTCGCCTTCAACCAAGCCATGGGTAACTGGTTTCCGTGGGTTGCTGAGCCGGACGCGAACCTGATGCGTTGGACTCTGCTCCACCCGGATGCTCGGGTCCAGCTTGAAAGCTGGGAAAAGCACTGCCGCGTCTACCTCGGCATGATCCGCATGGAGATAGCTCGCCGCGGAACCGACACTGACATTGCACGCATCCTGCTCGCTGCACTAGAAGACCCACTGATCAGTGGGTTCTGGGAGGAAGAGACCACGGTCGTCTCCAACCGAGACGGACACCACTTCCGCGTACGCGTTCCGTACAACGACAACAAGCCGACCGACGTGATCAGCCAGGTTTGTACGCCCGCTAAGTTCCCCAGCCTGCGACTGGTTTTCCTTACCTGGGGGGAGGGCATAGACGCCCTCGAAATTCTCGGAACGACCGGAGGACAGTAGTGCCCCGCTACAACCACCCGTGCCCACTGCGTTGGGCTGATATGGACGCCAACGGCCACGTGAACAATGCCGTGTACTCCAACTACCTTGAGGACACCAGGTTTCGGATGTTCTCAGACCTCGTTCCGACTGACCCGACAGAACGGCTAGCGTGCAACTTCGTTGTGCGGGAACAGACGTTGAAATACCTACGTCCGCTCACCTACCGCGAGGAGCCGGTCACCATCGAGGCATGGGTGGAGGATGTGAAGGGTGCCTCTTTTACAATCCGGTGCGAGATCAAGGACGGCGAAGACGTCTACGTGGAGTCCCGCACGCTCATCGCCGGCTTCGATTCAATCGCGAACAGGGTTCGCCGCTTCCAGGAAAGCGAGCGAGAGGTTATCGCATCGTTCGCGGAGTAGATGCGCATGGACACTCAGAGGCGAGGCCCAGAGGCCGGCGCCTCCGAGGATGAAAATCATGAAGGCCCTTGGCTCAGCCAGGGGCCTTTGTGTTTTTGAGGCTCTGTCGCTTACACAGGCAGTCACGCGTCCGACAGGGTGATGGCGTCAAGAACCTTCCCCTCCGGCAGCGCCCTGTCCGCCGGCCAACGGAAGATGAGATCACCATCCCTCTCCTCCCTCTCCACGAGCTTGAAGCCGTCCTTGGTTCGGGGGTCGTAGTCGATGACCGTGTTCTCGCGAAGCAGTCGAGCCCGCAGACGCTTGGCGGCCAGGCGGTGACTGTCCTTGGCCGTCTCGTCCCCCATGGCTACCCGCAGGTAGGCCATGACAGCCTTGCCCAGGTACGTGTTGTGGTGGCTACCGGCGCCCTCCGTGCGCTTGACGGTCCAAGGGATGCCCTTCTCGATCACCTCCCTGGACACGGCCTGGGTGTAGTACCCGCCGAGGGTGAGGGCCTTGTTCACGGCCTGGCCCTTCACGTCGTACATGGCGCCGATCTCGTCGTCCGTGAGGTCTTGCTCCTTCAGGCGGACCAGCGCGTTGAAGTCCGGAAGCCTCTTCTGCACGACGATTCCCTCTCGTTGTTTGCTTAGCCCAACCAACTGCCAGCCCCTGACCCTAGCACTTGATCTTGTGCACCACGCCCCAACCGGTTGCAGTCACATCCCAAAGTGAGACATACCTCACAACCATTGTACCCGTAGTGGTCAAGATGAAGAGATGTGTGTCACATCCCTACGCGCCTCCGTCCCCCAGCCATCCCGGAGACACCGACATTTATAGTGAGAAGAAGAAACAGAGAGAGAAGAAGTTAGTTAACCCTTAAAGAATAGCAGGTCAAGGTAGACCTTCCTTCTCTTGAAAGGTTCCTTCCCGTCAGACCTCCCGTTGAGTCCTTCCGGTAGAGGTCCAGGAAGGCATTGGCCCCGGCTGCCAGATCAGAACCCAGCCGGGGCCACTCACTCAACCGGCCAAGGCTGATCACCTTCGGCTGGCCAAGGTCGGGTAGCTCCCGACTGGAATCGCGGTGTAGGCGCGCACTCCTCCCTGTCCGGGAGGCAGGTCAGGGTTCGAGTCCCTGTCGATTCACCGATCCCGATGCAGCAGCGCATCACACACAGACAACTGAACCGGATGGTCCGGCCTCGTCGGGATTCAACTTCATAGGGGGTGGGCTGATGCCTCGCGCTAAGAGTGTCTGCTACGTCAACGGCTGCACGATGATCACCGTGCGCTCGGGGCGATGCGAGGAGCATGCTCCTCCGGCCCGCAAGGGCTGGGACAGGAAGTCGGCCCGAAACAGCTCCCGGCCTGGAGACTGGTCCTCACGCAGGGCACGGGTCCTCGCCCGCGACCGGTTCACCTGTCAGAGGTGCGGCGTCAGGGAGAACCTTCAGGTCGATCACATTGTCCCCGTGAGCCGCGGCGGCTCCTGGGAGCTGGACAACCTCTGGGTGCTGTGCGGCAAATGCCACGCCCTCAAGACGTACTACGAGGACCGCTCATAAAGCAGAGGCCCCCGTGAGGACCGGGGGCCTCTGAGCAGGTCCCCGATCAGCCCGGAGACCTGCTCAACAGAGGTCCCCGTATGGGCCGGGGGCCTCGTGCCAGCTTACCGACAAGCCGCCTGCCGGACAGCTCTTTCACCGAGCCCCCAGCCCGGTCTCTTCGGAGGCCAGGTTAGTTCATGCATGGAGTGATGATGCGATGACCCTCAATGCCTGGGGCCCCCGGGCCGACGAGTACGACCAGGAGCTGGCCCACCTTCGAGCCCGGCGCCCCTCGAAGGCCGCGCTCAAGCGCGAGTGGCACCGTTCCGCGGCCGTCGAGCTGGAGGAGCTGGGCGAGCTGTACGACGTGTCCCCCGAGCTGCTGAAGGGGGCGATCTGATGGCGACGCGACGCGGGCCGGCACCGAACCCGAACGCGGTCCGGCGCAACAAGGATCACGCCCTCGGCGAGAGGAAGCTCTCCGGCCAGGCCGGGGAGGGCAGGGAGCTGCCGAAGGCCCTGGGAATCTCGACGGCTGGGGCCAAACGCTTCTGGCGGACCTGGGCCTCCTCCCCTCAGTCAGAGGACTGGATGGAGACCGACTGGGCCGAGCTGGAGATCGTCACCAAGCTCGTGGACGCCTTCTACCTGGGCGACATGAAGTACGCCGGCGAGATCCGTCAGCGGGTCGGTAAGTGGGGCGCCACGACGGAGGACAGGGCGAGGCTTCGCATGTCGTTCGACAAGTCGGTTGAGGTCGAGAAGGCCCAGGAAGGGCCCCAGAAGCTCTCGGATGAAGACATGGATAAGGAGCTGTTCAAGCTGCTTTCAAAGGGTTAGAGGTGATGTGCCGTGGCTCAAACGGGCAACCTGCCCAAGGGAGTTCCGGCGCCGAACGAGACCCTTGGATACCAGATCATCCGTTGGGCTCATAAGTACATCGTCCAGCCTGACGGCGACTCCGCGGGCGAGCCGTGGAAGTTCACGCCGGAGCAGTTGAGGTTCGTTCTCTGGTTCTATGCCATCAATCCGGATGGGACCTGGAAGTACGCGGCCGGCACCCTGCGCCGGGCAAAGGGCTGGGGCAAGACGCCGCTTCTCGCGGCGCTGGCGATCGTGGAGTTCATCGGGCCCTGCCGCTTCTCCCACTGGGATGAGACCGGGATGCCGGTGGCAAAGCGTGTGCCGCTCCCGGTGGTTCAGCTCGGAGCTACCGCGCTCGATCAGACGCAGCAGACGCTCGACATGATCCGAGGAATGCTCTCGGAGTCTCCGGCCGAGAAGGAATACGGCCTGGAGATCAGCAAGTCCATGGTCCAGTTCAAGTCCGGCAAGCCTGGCTCGATCGCTCCGAAGGCCACTGCCGGCCGAACAAATGAAGGAAACCGGCCATCGTTTTGCGTGATGGACGAGGTGCATCATTGGGTGGGAAGCACGGGAGGTCCCGACTTCTACCAGACCTTGAAGCGGAATATTGAAAAGACAACTAAGGCCGGTTCAAGGTGGGTTACGACTACCAACGCGTTCAACCCGAACGAGGACTCTGTAGCGCAGATCATCTACGAGTCCGACATGGTTGCGCAAGGCTACTGGCTCTATGACTGCCTGGAAGGCTCGATCGAGGTCGAGGACATCCGGGATGAGGAGAAGGTCAGGGCCGCGCTCATCGAGGCGTACGGCGACGCCCACTGGGCGGACATCGATGGTCTAACAAAAACGATTCTCTACGACCGGACGACGCCGGACAGTACCTATTGTCGATTCTTCTTCAATCAGATCGCCGAGTCCAGCGACGGCTGGATGAGCAAGGCCGAGTGGGACGCCCGCCAGAGCGTCAACGACATCAAACCAGGCGAGCAGATAGCCATTGGCTTTGATGGGAGTGTCCGAGGAGACGGCACAGGCTTGGTAGGCATTCGCCTGCACGACGCCAAGCTGTTCACGCTCGGAAAGTGGCTCAGGCCCGATCACGCCCCAGACGACTGGGAAGTTGACGTGCTGTCCGTGGAAGCCGCAGTGAAACGGGCTTTTGAGACCTACCGAGTTGAGTGGATGTACGCGGACCCTCCTTGGTGGCAAGAGAACATCGGCCGGTGGGCGGTCGAATGGGGCGACGACTACGTATTTGAGTACTGGACCAACAAGCCCACCAGGATGGTTCAGGCCGTCGAGCGATTCCGCACGGCCGTCATGGTCGGAGACCTCTCCCATGTTGGCGAGACCGAGCTAACTCGGCATGTCCTGAACGCGGTTGTCCGCGAAGTTCCTCAAGGCGATCTCATTACGAAGGACTCGCCACGATCCAAACGAAAGATTGACCTCGCGGTGGCTGCCGTACTTGCACTTGAAGCACGCGCTGACGCGATTGCTGATGGTCGTCTCCAGATCAAGCGGAGGCGGGTAGTCGGTTTCTGAGCCCCGCTCGAAAGGGGCTCAGATGGCTACTGCCGCGCTCGACACTCCGGGTAACCAAGGGACTCTCTCCCCTCCGTCCACGCCACAGATGTGGATGGACTACCTTGCGTCGAAGCTCGCTTCCCGATCCGGCCGCTTCAAGCGGTTTGGCGAGTACTACGACGGCAAACACCAAAAGATGTTGTTCGCCCAGTCCAAGTACCGGACGGAGTTCGCTCACATCTTTGAGCGCTGGAACGACAACTTCTGCGGGTTGATCATCGACAGCGTCAACGAGCGCATGTTCATCGACGGCTTCCGCCTCTCAGAGGAGCCAACCGAGGACAAGATTGCTCGCGAGATATGGCAGCGGAACCGACTGGACTCCGAGTCCAACGCGGCTCATCTGGACGCGATGATCCAGGGCGCCGCCTACGCGGTGGTGTGGGCCGACGACGCTGGCAAGGCTGTCATCTCCATCGAGTCCGCGGAGCACATGGTCGTCCAGTACAAGCCTGGCTCTCGACACGAGATCGAGGCGGCAGCGAAGTTCTACGTGGACGACTGGGGGCGACAGTTCTGCACCCTGTGGTGGGGCGACAAGGTCTACACCGGGGACTGGAAGATCGGCGGCTACTCGATCGACCGCACAGAGCCGAACCCCCTGGGCCGGCCCCCGGTGGTGCCGATCCAGAACCGGGCCCGTCTGGTGGGCGAGCCGATGTCGGACCTGGCGACGGTCATCCCCATCCAGGATGCGATCAACAAGACGGTCGCTGACTCTCTCGTGGCAAGTGAATATGCGGCATGGCCACAAAGGTATGTCACGGGCCTGGAGATTCAGGAGGACGAGAACGGTAACCCCATCGAGCCGTTCAAGGTGGCGGTGGACAAGCTCCTCCAGGCCGAAGACCCCGCCGCGTCGTTCGGTCAGTTCGCCGCTGCTGACCTCAGCAACTACGTGGACCTGGTAGACATGCTCGTTCAGCACATGGCGAGCATCAGCCGCATCCCGTTCCACTACATGCTTAAGGGCGGCCAGCCGCCGAGCGGTGACGCGATCACCTCCGCCGAGGCCGGCCTGGTCTCGAAGACGCGAGAAAGGATGCTGCACTTCGGTGAGGCGTGGGAGGCCATCATTCGTCTTGCTATCGAGGTCGAGAAGGGCAGCCCACAGGAGGAGTACGAGGCCGCGGAGGTCATCTGGCGTGACCCCGAGAACCGCACCGAGGCCCAGCACATCGACGCCCTTCTCAAGCTCCAGCAGCTCTCCGTCCCGAAGCAGCAGCTCTGGCAGGACGCGGGCTACACGCCCTCGCAGATCGCCCGCTTCGATCAGCTCCTTGAGGAGGAGGCTCGCACCGAAATGGAGCGTGCCGACAAGTACCAGACCCAGGCCCAGCAGCAGGAACTTGCCATCGCCCAACAGGGCGCTGACGACCAGTCGGCTATGTCTCAGGCCAAGCTCAAGAAGGATGCCCAGAAGCCCCCGCAAGGCAACTCGGGCAACGCGAACCGTCAGCGGTTCGAGAGGTAGCTCCCGAAACGGGAGCTTTTTATTTACCCACAAGGTTGGGATGTGACATCCCTGCTTGATCCGAAATGGATGATCCGCATGGACGAGAACCAGAACGATCAGGTTTCCACCGAGACCGTCGCGGCCGGTGAGGGTCGGCCGGACGTGGCTGCACTTCAGGCGGAGATCGACAAGTGGAAGTCCCTTTCCCGCAAGAACGAGGACCGCTTCAAGCAGGCGTCCACGGAGCTTGAGGGATTCCGGCAGTCCCAGATGACTGACGTCGAGAAGGCCATTGAGGCCGCCAAGGTGGAGGCGCGAGCGGCGGCCCTTTCCGAGGTTGGAGCCAAGCTCGTCAACGCCGAGCTGCGTGCCGCTTCCTCTGCGGCCGGGGCGGCTCTTCCTGGCGCCGAGTATCTGAACCTCAGCTCGTTCATGGGCGAGGACGGTAACCCGGACTCCGCCCGTATCGAGGCGTTCGTCTCGTCCCTCCCTAAGTCGGATTCTGGCGCGTCTTACGCGCAGAACATCGGCTTGGGTCGTCAGGGGGGCCCGGCCGCCGGCCAGCTGACTCGCGAGGACCTTTCCCGCATGTCTCCGAGGGAGATCAATGAAGCCCGCGCAGCGGGTAAGTGCGACGCCCTCATGCGGGGAGAGATTTAATCTCTTTTTTTGCCATGAGGTTGGGATGTGATGCCAGCCTCTCCATCTACAGGCCCTTCGGGGCCTTTTTTTATGCCCAAAAGAGGTAACTTATGGCTGGTAACGACTTCACCACTCAGGCAGCCTCCGGTCTTCTGACTGGCGGCCCCTCGGGCGGTGACCCGGTTATCAAGGGTCACGGCGTTTTCGTCCCTGTGCTTTGGACTGCTCAGCTTCTTCAGGACCTTGAGGACAATCTCATCCTCGGTTCCGCGGAGATCACGAACCGGAATTATGAGGGCGAGTTCCGGCGCGAGGGTGACCGCATTCGCATCCCGCACTTCATGGACACCGTGACGGACAAGGGTCTGGTGAAGGCATACGGGGAGATCGGTGAGAAGGACCACGCGGCTCTTGAGTACATCCCCATGACCGTCGCCAAGGGTTCGAGCTTCCACATCGAGATCGACGCCCTTCACCAGCTCCAGACCAAGGGCGGCATCGACCTGATGTCTGAGCTGGTCCGCCAGCGGGGCCGCCAGGCCGCCGTCTCCATCGACCGGATGCTGGCCAAGACACTGCTCGCCGCCATGGCAGGCAAGGACCTGAACGGGTCGGAGGACGTAGACGCCGCGCCGTCGGGCCTGCCGGCCCTGCACGGCAAGGTGGACTCGATTGAGGATGCCGAGTTCGACCCGGCCGCCGAGATCGGTGTCTACGACTACGTCGTCGCCATGCTGGAGAACCTTGACCTCAAGAACGCCCCGGACTCCCGATACCTGTTCATCTCGCCGCGTCTGCGTTCGCTGCTCCTGCGCGACTCCAAGTTCATCGACGCCTCCCACTGGGGCTCCAACGCGGTCATGCCGTCCGGCGTCATCGGCTCCATCCTGGGCGTCCAGGTCCGAGTCTCCAACACCCTGGGCAACAAGGCCCCTGCCAAGAACACCCTCGTGAAGGGTCGGCGCCATGACGCACTGAACAGCGTGGACATGTTCATGGGCTCCACCGCTGCCACCAGCCTCGTCATCCCGTTCGCCCAGATGGAGGCGTACAAGCCTGAGAAGTCCTTCACGGACGCGATCAAGAGCCGGGTCATTTACGACGCCAAGGTCATCCGACCGGAGCAGATGGTAGTGGCGACCGGCGTGGAGGCCGCGATCAAGGCCCACAACCAGAAGGTCACCAGCAGCCCTGTGACCCCCTCGAAGTAGCCTGACCCTTTTTTGTGCCCGAAGTTGGGATGTGAGATATGAGCATCACCGCTCTCGACATTGAAGTTCGGCTCGGGCGCCAGATCGAGGACGACGAGCGGCCGAGGGTGGAGGCGTTCATCGCGGACGCCTCCGCCCTCGTGGCGGACTATTGCGGATCGGGATACCGCGAGGACTCGCCCGGCATCCGGGCCGTCATCTGCGCCGAGGTCATCCGCTGGCTGGCCGTGTCTCCGGGGATCGTGTCGGAAAAGGTTGGCGACGTGGCAGTCGAGTTCGGCTCCACGGCCACCACGCAATCCCTCTCCCCTGCCGCCAGGACCTCACTCAAGCGCTACCGGCGCAAGCTGGCCTCACTTCCCCTCCAGGTCGACACACCGGCCTGGGAGGGGATCGCGGTGGAGGGCCGATGAGGGACCTCTTCACCGCCCCGGTCCGTATCCTCCGAGCCGAGATCACCAAGGACGGGCCCTACACCAAGAAGCGCGACTGGGAGAACCCAAGGACCATCTTTGAGGGCCGGGCCTGCGTACAGCCCGACAGGGCCTTTGAGGTCCGCTCCCCGGAGCGCGAGACGGCCCAGGAACGACTTCTCGTCTACCTGCCGGCCGGAACGGACGTGGACTCCGCGGACCGCGTTGAGTACCACGGACTGACCTACGAAGTGGACGGTGATCCGCTGGAGTGGCGGCACCTCTCCCTTCGGCACGTACGCATTCGAGCTTGGAGAGTGGAGCACTGATGGCCGCTCGATTCAGGCTCGACCTCAACGAGCGTGCCCTTGAGCGCGCGATGTCCTCGGCCGAGACAGCGAAGCTTCTGTCCAAGAAGGCTTCCGAGATCACTGCTACGGCCCGACGCGACGCCCCGAAGAACCGGAAGGGCTCGTGGAACATGTACGCCCGCTCCCTGTCCATCACGGCCTGGGAGGAAAACGGCGTCGTTCACTCGGCAGTTCAGGCCGACCGTCACG
Organism: Streptomyces sp. URMC 123; assembly: GCF_051386515.1. Lineage (NCBI taxonomy): Bacteria > Bacillati > Actinomycetota > Actinomycetes > Kitasatosporales > Streptomycetaceae > Streptomyces > Streptomyces sp. URMC 123. The sequence goes on from NZ_JBPQTV010000002.1 coordinate 47,157, forward strand.
CGCTCCTGGTCGAGTACGGCTGGCGGGACAAGGGTGGTCGCCGCCACCCCGGCAACCACACCTTGAAGAACGCACTGATGAAGGCGAGGGAGCAGTGAGGATCGATCCCGTCTCTGTCGTCTTCGCCTTTCTGTCGGCCCGTGAGGACCTGGCCGGCCTCATGACCGGGGACCTGGTGGGCCGGGAGCCCGACGAAACCACGGTCTACCTGGAGCACGCCGGCGGCTTCCGAGCTGTCCGGACCCGTATGGACCGCGCCGACATCATGTACCGGGTCTACGCGAAGGACCGCTCGACGGCGGCCGAGCTGGCGTACGTCGTGCGCGAGGCCCTGCTTGAGGAGCTGCCCGGCCGGGCCGTCGGCGAGGCCCTGGTTCTGGACGTGGCCGACGGGATCTCCCCCCGTTACTTCCCCGACACGATCTCGCGGGAGCACACGTACCAGGGGGAGGTCACCCTTTTTCTCACCGAGGCGTAAACCTCCGAATCATGATTCCTGGTTGCGGTTCGCCTTCTTCGATGTGTTCGACGAAGCCGTGCCGCTCGTACCACTGAACTAATTCTTCGAAGGTCAATCCTCCCGGGCTGGGATCGACCGAAAGCATTAGGTCCATCCCTTCAGCTTCGGCCTCTGCGCAAACCAGGTTAAGGATTTCGGTACCGAGTCCTTTTCCTCGTTCGGCAGGCCGTACAACGAGTTCGGTTATGAGTGCTGGTTCCCCGCTCCCTCGCCGCAAGGGAATCAAAATGCTCGCCGTGGCAAGCCCACCATGCATTACGTAGTAACTCCTCACGCGCTCACCTTACCAGCCCCCCCATGGGGGCTTTTTTTATGCCCAGATTCAGGAGACCCCTATGGCTGATCCGACCGGCAACTCCGGTAACGCGAAGAAGATTCGCTTCGCCCCGCAGGGTGAGATTTACGTGGCCGACGCGGACAAGGTCTCCGCGCTCCCCCGCGACTGCACCCCGATGGCATCGAACTCGGAGTTCAAGGCCCTCGGTTACGTAGACGAGGGCGGTGTCACCATCACCCCGTCCATCGAGACCGATCCAGTAAACGTGTGGCAGTCCGCGGTGCCGGTTCTCTACAACGTGAAGAGCGCTTCCTTTCAGATCAAGGCCACCCTCATGGAGACGAACGAGCTGACCACTCAGCTCTTCTTCGGCGCCAAGTGGGTGCCGGCCACGGAGGGGGATGGCGTCACGCCGATCGCTGGCACGTGGCGGCTGGACCTCAAGTCCACCCCCGAACTGAACGAAATTGCTATCGTCGTGGACTGGTCTCAGACCGTTGACGGTAAGGCCGTTCGATACCGATGTGTCATCGGTCGTGCCATGATTTCTGATCGCGGCGCAATCCAGCTTCAGCGTGCCGAGAATGGCAAGTTTGAACTCACCATTGATGCACTTGATCACTCCGGCTCCCTTGGCTACGTCCTCACCGACGACAAGGTGAAGGATGATGCTCCGGTCATCCGGACCGAGGTCACTCTTCAGCCGGCCGAGGTCGAGCAGGGCGGCCACTTTGACGTGGTTGGCGTCGGCTTCAAGGAAGGCGACAGCGTTACCGTCACGGTCAGCCCGAACGGCGACAAGTTCACTTCCGCGGCCCGACAGGCCGACGCGCTTGGCAAGGTCCAGATCCCTGTCACGGTCGCTGCTGACACTCCGATCGACAGTACTTACGAGGTCAAGGTCCAGGCAGGTAAGCAGCACCCGATCACCGCGAAGGACAGCCTCACCGTTAAGACCAAGGCTCAGGCTCCTCTCTCGAAGTAGCCGCTTCCCCGTGGCGGGGAGGGATAAATCCCCGCCCTCTCTCATCTACCCCATCCCGATTTTCTGGAGTCCCCCATGGCTGCTACTAAGAACACCACCGCTAAGGCTGCTGAGGCGAAGTCCAAGGCTACCGAGTTCGAGTTCAAGGGCGCGACGTTCGTGATCCCGGCCCCGATGGATCTCTCTGACGATGTGCTCGACGTCATCGAGGAGGGAGGCGGTGAGCGTGCTATTGCTCGCGCGATCGTCGGCCAGGAGCAGTGGGCCACGTACAAGGCCCTCCGGTGCACCATCGGCGAGTTCAACGAGTTCCTGGATCTGGTCAGCGAAGCTGCCGGCTTCGGTGAGTCGGGAAACTGATCCAGACCGCTCGCATCCTTCAGGACCACAGCGACCCGCTAGAGGCAGACCTCTTGTCTCACTTCGGGGTTGACCTACTGGACCTGTGGTGCGGGCGGATGTCTTTGAGGCGCGTGCACGTCCTCATTCAAGGTCTCTTCAAGAAGCCGGGTGAATCTCTCCTTCTCCTCGACCTGGACGAGGCGACCTCTTGGACCGAGACCAATCACATTCTTGCCCGGATCAGCGATGGCTTGGAGTTGTCAAACTATCTCTTCATCAAGGCCAACTCCACGGAGGACGACGGCCTTGAACCTCCGAAGCCACTTCCCCGGCCGGGTCGCGTTGCTGAGGAGCCGAAACCCCAACTCGCCCTCGCCTCCGGTGAAGAGGTGGCTGATTTTTTCACCCACTTCAGTAATTTCTAGGAGGCTGCATGGCTACACGAGGAAGGGCGCCTGTAAAGGTCGGGTCCGGCTATCTCGAAATCTTCCCGGAACTGTCTAAGACAGGTCTGGCGAAGATGCGCCAGGAGCTTACCCGCCAGATGGAACGAATGGGCGCTCAGGCCGCGCGTTCGTTCTCGGCGGCCGTGGGACGTGGTTTCACCGGTATCGCCTCGCAGGCCAGTAAGGCCGCGAAGCAGGCCGGAAAGGTCACGGAGAAGGAGGCCGTTGACACCTCGAACAAGCTCCGGCAGATCGAGCGCTCCCTCACCCGCTTCCACGGTGAGGAGGCCGGCAAGCAGTTCCGCACCTATCGGAACCTGGCCAAGCAGCGCGAGCAGCTTGAGGAGGGCACCTCCAGGGCGACCCGGAAGGCCATCCAGGACACGGTTCGAGTGAACCGACAGGCCACGCAAGAGGCCCTTCGCGAGGCCCGGCAGCAGGAGCAGGAGAAGGCACGGCTCCAGCGGGAGGGCCTGGCGGAGACGCGTCGCCGCGTCCAGGCCGAGAGGACCGAGGAACGCGCCCTGGCGGCCGAGGTGCGTCAGGTCAAGCGGCAGGTAGCCGCGGAAGCTCGTCAGGCCGCTGCCGAACAGAAGGCCGCGGAAAGCGAGCTGGCTGCCGCTAGGCGCCGACACCTGGCCGAGGAGCGCGCCGCCCACATGACCCGTCAGGGCTTCCTCCGGGACGAGCTGCGGGGGCTCCAGCAGCAGCGCTCGGAGTTCGCCTCCGCCATCGCCGCCAACCGGCGTCAGATCGCCACGTGGGACCGAGACCACCGGACCGCGACGCGGTCGGCCGGCGACCAGTGGAAGGCCCTCGGGCAGGCGACCGAGACGTACGGTCAGAACCTTGAGCAGGTCGGCCGGAGCATCACGCAGAACCTCGTCACCCCGCTGGCTGTCGCGGCCGGTTACGTGACCAAGATCGGCGCGACTTCCGCCGATATGCAGTTCTACTCCTCGGAGGGCCTGAACCGGGCCGGCTTCAACCAGAAGGAAGTCGCCAAGGGACTCCAGTCCATCCAGGACTTCGCGGTTCACACCCCGTTCTCCCTGGAGGACATGACTGACAAGTTCTCGCAGGTCGCCCGCAACTTCGAGTCCTACGGCGACTCGACCTCGAACTCCCTCAAGAAGTCCGAGCTTCTGATCAAGGGCATCGCGGACTACGCGGCCTCCTTCGGTGTCACCAGCCCGGAGAAGGTCAAGGGCGGCATGATGGCCGCGGACATGATGATGGACCAGGGGAAGCTTTCCACTCGGTACCTTCGTCAGTTCGTCCGCGGTACTGGTATCCCGATGAACGAAATCGGCAAGATTGCCGGTTACAAGGGTGGCCCTGATTTCCTCAAGGAAGTTCAGGACCCCCAAGGCGGCGTGAACTCTCGCGAGTTCTTCGACAAGTTCATCAAGACTTACCAGACCGCTCCAGGGGTCAAGGGATCTGCGGAAGCACTCGGCACCGGTTCCATCGGTGGCCATTTCACCGCCGTCAAGGAACAAGCGCAGTTGAATCTGGGCAAGCTGTTCGGCCAGTTCAACAAGGACACCGGGAAGTTCGAGTGGACCGAGCTGGGGCAGAACACCCACAAACTAGCTGACCGTCTCGGCAAGCTGGTCGAGGACCCGGACTTCCAAAAGCTCTCTGGGAGTCTTTCCGGCAACCTGGTCCGGGCTCTCAATCTGTTGATCACTGCGCTTGAGAAGGTTCAGGGATTCTTCAACGACCACCCCGCTATCAAGGGCATCGTGGCTCAGGTCGTGAAGCTCGCGGCCATCCTCGGCCCGCTCGCCCTGGCGGCTGGGCTGGTGACGAAAACCTTCGGCAAGATCGTGAAGTCGTTCTCGCCGTTGGTGAAGGCCGGCGCCGGCCTCGCGAAGGGCGCCCGTGGAGCCGTCCGGACAGGCAACCAGTTCCTCTCGGGTGTCGTGGCCGGCAGGGGCAACTTCCGTGAGACCTACCGGCAGCGTCGCGCCGACTACCACGACGGCGACGACCGCTCCCTGGCTCGACGGGGCCTGGATCGAATGCGCGGGCGGGATAGCCGCTCGACACAGCTCACCGTGCAGACCAGCGAGGCCGAGGCAGCGCTTCGCCAGGTGGATCAGAAGATCCAGGAGATCCAGAACCGCATCCACAACCTGAACCAGGAGCGTCTGACGCAGATCGCGTCGGAGCTGGGTGGCGAAGGCGGAACTTCGGTGCGCGGCCGGGCCAGCAGCGCTGACCGCGAGATCGACCAGACTCGCCTGTCTGTAGGTGAACTCAACCAGGCGAAGGTAGGCGAGCTGGGCCAGAGTCTTTTTGCGCTCAAGGAGAAGGCACAGGCCGCTGAGAGCGGCATCAAGCAGGTCCACCAGGCCGTGAACGCCCTCAACGACGGCAAGCTGGGGATGGTGCGTCAGCAGGTCCAGTACCTTGCGGATAAGTCCGACACCGCGAAGCGGGGCGTCCACGCCGTGTCGAGTGAGGTGCAGGACCTCAACGGCCGTTCGCTGAGCAGCATCCGGGACAAGTTCACCTCGACTTTGACTCCGGCCGTCAAGGGTTCCTACTCGCAGGCCAAGGACCTGAACGACAAGATCAAGGACATCAACGGCCGGGCCCTCGGTCAGATCACTACGAAGGTCCGCACCCTTCGTGACGCGCTCGAAGGGGCCGAAGGCAAGGCCGGCGGTCTCGGCGGCAAGCTGTCCGAGGTCAACGCGCTGACCGGGTTCGGCGGGGCCGGCAACGGCAAGCACCGTAAGCCCGGCCCGAGCAAGCACGCCCTTGGTGGCATCGTCCCCGGTTACGCGCCGGGCGTAGACAACTACCACGCCCTTCTGTCTCCGGGTGAAGCAATTCTCCGCCCCGAGGTCGCTAACGCCCTGGGCTCCGACACCATCAAAAGTTGGAACGCTGCTGCGGCCCGAGGCCGGATTTCTCGCCATGCGAAGGGCAAGGCCGGTAAGGGGTCTTCAAAGTCTGGTACATGGCCTCTCTCCATTCTGGAGGAGCTGTACGACATCGTGAACGTTGGGCCCGGAATCGGGTCGTTCACGGCCGGTATCGGCATGGCTGGTGCCGGTGAATCCATTGGCGGCAATACCGGCACCAATGTACGCCGCTGGGGTACTCAGGCCGGTGGCGATGGTGCCGGCCGACTCGTGAACAACCGGTTCGGCAAGATGAAGGATTTCGTTCTCCATCGGGTGCCGGACTTCCTGACCAAGGCCCCGACTGGCATCGGCAATCTGATCGGAATTGCCGCGGGCGGTATCGCCCCCACTGCCGGGCAGCTCTTCTGGGACGACATCTGGAAGGGTGAAGGGAACGTGCTCCAGCGCGGAGCGCGCTTCATGACCGATCTGGTGAAGTCGATCCCGCAGATCCTCAAGGATCTCGTGACGAACCTCTGGGACTCCGGAGCCGAGATCCTGGGCGCTTTGAAGGATGCGATCAGCGATCCAGTCGGTTTCTTCGAGGGCGCACTGTCCTCTGTGAAGTCGATGTTCCAGGGAATGGTCGATCAGGTCCGTGAGATGGTCCGTCTACTTGACGCGATCTGGTCAAATCCCTCCGAATATGCCGAAGAGGTCTTCGACCAATTTATCGTACGCGTGCGGGACTTGATGCCCAACACCAAGGGTCTCTTCGCCTTCGCGGACGGCGGGATCGTTCCCGGCTACTCGCCGGGCAACGACCGCGTTCACGCGATGCTGTCGCCCGGCGAAGCCGTACTCCGCCCGGAGGCGGCTCGATTCCTCGGACACTCGATGATCCGACAGCTCAACTCCGGCGCGAAGAAGGGCTCTCTTTCTGTGAGCCCAACGTTGGGATGTGACGCTCCCGTACCCGATGCGGAAGCGTACGAGGAGGCGGCGGCAAAGATCCGGGCTGCGCTCGATTCCCTGAGCAAGGCCGTACAGGCTCACCGCGCGTCGGCCACAGCTGACTGGGACCAGGTGGCGGCCAAGGTCCGCGCGGCCGTGGACAGCGGGATCAAGCCCGCTCAGCAGCACTGGATTCAGCACATGCAGGGCCCGCTCACTGAGGCCGAACGGGCTCTGGAGAGCACCAGCCGCGCCGTGTGGTCGGGCGTTCAGTCCGATGTCGGCTCGGCGGTCTCCCAGGTGTCCAGCTCGCTGACTCGGCTGCGGTCGAACCTGGACGACACCAAGCGCTTCTTCGAGTCGGCCTCGGGCCGAATCCAGGACGTGTGGCGCTCTGCCATGTCCTACGTGGACTCGTCCACCAGGAGCACTGTGAGCGGTCCCTACAACCGCGGCACAGTCCCCATGCTGTCGGCCATGGCGAACCTCGCCGGCACGGGGGCTCCCCTGTCTCCGGTGCACTTCGCTACCGGTGGCATCGTGCCGGGTTACCAGCCCGGCGTCGATACGGTCCCGGCGATGCTCTCCAAGGGCGAAGGCATTCTTCGTCCGGAGGTTGTTCGCGCGCTCGGCGCGGACACGATCCTGCGCTGGAATGACCAGGCCCGTAAGGGTGGTCACGTCTACGCCAACGGCGGCGTCGTCGGCCAGAGGAGCTGGTCCGGGCAGGCCGGCGGGGACTGGGTCACCAAGCACAAGGATGACGACTACGAGGGCTATACCGCTGCTTTCCAGGCGGGCTGGAAGGCTGTCGTCAAGCCGATGCTCGACACGGTTTCCCGATCCTTCGGTGTCTCCGGGGACCTCAGCTCGCGAGGGTTCGAGAAGGGCCAGCCGTGGGCCGAGAAGTGGACCAGGTGGGTCGATGACCACACCTCTGGCGGCGGCCAGGTCGTCAAGGTCGCACTGGATGAGTACCGCAACGAGGCCCCGATGGTGGGTGGCGCCAAGTACAACCTTGGCACCGGCGAATCCTGGTGCGCGGACTTCGTCTCGTACGTCGTGGACAAGGCAGGGGCGAACGCGTCCTACGGAGGCTCGCCGAAGGGGGCGCCGCAGAACCGGTGGCCGGCCGTCGCGACGTGGAACGCCGCTATGCGGCACATCCCGGTCTCCCAGTCGCAACCCGGAGACCTGCTGACGTATCAGGGTAACGGTCACATCAACATCAAAACCGGTGCCGATGACACCGTCGGCGGTAACGAGTCCAACTCACTGAAGAGGGCCTGCGGTTACTGGCGAAACGCCACGGCGGCCCTTCGGCCGACCGGTGGGGACAGCTTGACCGACGGTCCTGTCCTCAACGCCTGGCCGGGCAGCATCCCGAAGTTCTCGGGGACGCTCGGCGGCGGAGTCGATAGTGATATCGCTCAGGCGATCGCGAAGGCCATGAGCCTCACCGGTGTAAGCGGTTCCAAGTGGGCCGACGGCATCGCGACGATCATTCGTCGTGAATCCGGAGGCAACGCGAGGGCGGTCAACGATTGGGACTCCAACGCCAAGGCCGGCAACGCCTCTCGCGGCTTGATGCAGGTGATTCCTTCGACGTTCCAGGCGTATCACCAGTCGGGTACGTCGTGGGACATCTTTGACCCGGTTGCGAACATCGCCGCCGCGATCAATTACATCAAGGCCCGCTACAAGGACATCTCGAACGTTCAGCAGGCCGACCCCAGCAAGCCGCCGAAGGGCTATTGGACAGGGACCAACTATGCGTCTCCTGGCCTTGCCCTCGTTGGCGAGAAGGGGCCGGAGTTGATCAATTTCCGTGGCGGTGAGCGGGTCTACAACCACGGGGAAACCCGAGACCTTCTGGGTTCCCGTTACGAGATCCATATCCATGAGGCCAAGAGTGAAGACACTGCTCAGGCGGTGATTCGCGGACTTAAGTATGTGGAGACCATGTACGGCATGTAAGCGGTAGCAGCAAAGGCCCCGGTCGATCGGTCGGGGCCTTTCTGTTGCCTGAATCAGACGAGGTGTTCTATGCCTGTTCCGGGATATAGGTTGCCCAGTTGGGAAGACAACGCCCCCATCGTCGGGATTCCGCCTACCCCGGACCATTGGGGGCATACGCGGGTTACGCTCACGGGAAGCGACGGCCACGGGGAGGAGATCCCCCTGACTGACTTCTCCGGCCGGGCCTGGCCCGCGATTTTCCTCCAGGACGGCGCCTCGGGCCTGGACATGCCCCCGATGGAAGTCTTCTCGGACACCAGCCCCAACTTGGATGGCGGTTGGTTCCGTTCCACCAGCGCGAGTGAGCGTCCCATCATGCTCCCGCTGTACCTGTACGGTGTCGATCGCCGCACGATCCTTCAGTTGAAGCGTCAGCTCTCCCGGACCCTCAACCCCAAGAACGGGGCGTGCGTGCTCCGGTTCACAGAAGGGGACGGCACGACCCGGCGCATCACCGCTTACTACAAGGGCGGGATGGAGGGCAACGAGGGTACCGACGATGCCGGGTTCACCTGGTGCCGGTACGGCATTCAGCTCGTGGCGTTCGACCCGTGGTTCTACGGGGATCGAGACGTGATAGCCGAGTGGAAAACCGGCATTGGAAAGGTGTTTCTCAAGGGGCCCGGCAGCCCGTTCCTACCTCTCGATGTCAGCAAGGGAACCATCTCATCGCAAGGGGTTCCGGTCCTCAATCCTGGGGATATCGAGGCTTGGCCCATCTGGGAGATCGAGGGCCCGGTAAGGTCTTTCACGATCTCCAACGAAGCCAAGCAGACGTTCGGAATCACTCCGGATGACCCGTCCGCGGACCTCATTGCGTCCGGCGAAACCCTGACCATCGACACACGTCCTGGTTACAAGACGATCCTCAAGAGCAACGGCGAAAACTTCTGGCCCAAACTGGACGTGAACCCATCCCTGTTTCACATCCCTGCCGGTGAGTCCAAGATCAACGTGCAGATGAATCCGGGGGCTTCTTCGGCGGTCCTCCGCCTGAAGCTGTCCCCGCGATACGAGACCTATTAGGAGCCGACATGGGTTACAGGGTGTTCGTTCGGGATCGCCCCGGACAAGACGGGACGATGCCGATCCTGGGCGAGATCGATACGTGGATCAAGCTCGACTTCACCATTCGATTCAACCAACCAGGAGCCTGGCAGATGCTCGTGAAGGTGGGCACTACACACGAGCAACTCCTGAAGGAGGGACGGGGAATCGTCATCTACCAGGACGGCCTCTCTTCCCCCATCTTCAGCGGCCCCATTGAGGCGTTCGAGAAGTACTGGACCGTCGAACAGCACACGGGCGAGGGTTCCGTCTACGTGGGCGGGAAGTGCGACAATCACATTCCGTTCAACTTCCTCGCCTTCCCGAGCGTCACCGGCGAAGGCACGGACGCCATGAAGCTCAGGCCGATCTCGAACCAGTGGGAAGGGATCGACCGCAGGCCGGTGGGCGGGCCCGTCGGCCAGGCCCTCTGGGTCGAGTGCGACCTCACCTTCGGTGCACGGGCCCTCCCCGACCGGAAGCTCCCGGGTGTCGTCGTTGGCGCCAACCCCAGGATCGGTGCCGACCTCACGGACACGCTCCGATACGACAACTTGGGCACCAAGTTCACGGAATGGCTCAAGGAGAAGAAGTTCGGCTACCGGTTCCTCTACAACCCTTCCAGCCAGAAGATCGAGCTGACGGTCTACGCCTGCAAGGACCTCGGCAAGACCGTCCGCTTCGCGCCCGAGCTGGGAAACATCAAGCAGTACACATGGCAGCTCAAAGCGCCGACTGTGACACGGGCCATCGTGGCCTGCCAAGGCGAAGGCAAGGACCGCTACATCTACCAGGCCACCGACGAGGCCGGCGAGCAGCAGTGGGGCGTGCTGGTCGAACAGTTCATCGACCGCCGCGATGTGCCCTTGAAGACCGTGAAGGGCAACCCCGAGCTGGTCACCAAGACCGACTCGTCCACCGGCTTCGAGGACATCGGCCTCAACCCGGAGGGGAAGGAGTGGACGCCCGACCTCATCACGAAGAAGGCACTGCTCGCCGCCGCCGAAGCCGAGGTCCCCGCCGCCGAGAAGGCCGTAGCCGACGCCAAGACAGACGCAGAGAAGAAAGCCGCTGCCAGTCGTCTCGCCAGCGCGAAGGCGACGCTTGTCGCAGCCCAGTCCGCGGTGAAGCAGGCGATCGAGGCAGCTAAGCCGGTCGCCGTCGAGCACTACCTGAAGGTCGTCCAGCAGGCCGCTAAGGCAGCCCTCAAGGAGGGTGAGAAGACTGGACACTTCCAGGTGTATCCGATCGACACTCCCCAGTGCCAGTTCGGCCGGGATTACTACGTGGGCGACATCGTGAGCGTGAACGCCGACAACCAGACGATCACGGATGCCGTGAAGGAAGTGACCATCACCGTGGACGACGGAGGCCGAGTCAACACGGTCACCCCGAAGGTCGGCGACCAGGGGACTGGCGAGCCATTGAACCTCTACAAGCAGGTCTTTGAAATGCGAGAGAAGCTGCGAAAGCTGGAAGCGAGGATGTAATGGCTGAGATCAGTTACCCGTTCGAGAAGGACACCGACATCTCCTCCAAGCCGGAAGATGGCGGTGGCCGTACGGCGGTCACTCAGAACGACTGGCAAAACATGGCAACCATGTGGTCAGGCGACCGCATCAATCACGTCCTCACTAAGGGCAACATGGTCACTGAAACCATGCCTTTCCATGCCAGTGTGACCGACGTGAACACCATCACGGTCGGCAAGGGGGAAGCCTACGTCGGAGGCTTCTACTACAAGTTGGACGCACCCACGAGTGTCCGGGTCGATACGAACCTGAACACGAGGTACGACCGCAAGGATCTCCTGGTAATCCGTGCCGACCTCGCCAAGGGATACGCCAAGTTGGAGATCTCGCGTGGTGTCGAGACCTCAAACCCGCAAATCCCGCAGCCTGCCAGACAGCCGGGCGGTATGTGGGAACTTCCGCTGTACGTCATCACGGTCCCCAAGAACAGTGGCCGGCCTGTACCAGATGCGGTCCACCCCTACGCAACCCCGGACGACGTGGCCTCGGTGGCTCCCGCCCAATCGGTGGCCTATCACCAGCCGGAGGGCACCTTCCTGCGCTGCCTGTCCCCTGGGGGCCAGTACGAGGCGTTCAACGGCGCTGACGGCTTCACCATCACGCGAGATCTCGGGGCGACCAAGACCTACACACCGCAGATCCTCTACACGCGTGTGACGAACCCCCCGGGGCTGGTTGCTCGCGGCCGTTACCGCCGCATCGCCCCGAACTTGGTCTGGTACTCCATCGACATCAACAACCCGACCAACAACGACTATTGGAACGACGCGAAGGACAACTGCATATCGTTCACACTGCCGGAGGATGCCAAGCTGAACGGCAACACGGGGCAGGTCTTCTCTGGTCTCTTGACGAACGGCGGATACGACGCCGGCATGCCGAATTTTGTGGACCTCCGCGGATACGCCTGGGGTGGCCATGCGGGCGATTACGTGCGAATACTCCACCAGAACTTCAAGTACCTTCACGAGGGTCTTGACTACATGCGCGTGTTCCCTCGCAAGTCCTACATTCTCTTCTCTGGCGTTTACGAAACGCAGGGGCTCAAGTAATCGGGAGGAACCATGGCGCGCAACCTTTTCGGCGGCACGGCCGCTGACGCTGCCGAGAATGAATCAGGTGGCCGGCTCCCCAACTTGAAGGGCCGGGTATACGCCTCACAGGAGTCACCGGACCTGGTGACGGATCTCCTCGACGCTTCCGGTAACCCGCTGAAGGATGGCCTCCTCACCGATGAGCGGGGCATGATCCCGGCCTTCCAGGGGCCTGACGGAGTCGAGCAGCTTTGGGTGGACTTCAACTCCGGCCGCGTGATGCTGACCCCGAACGATGTCGGCAAGCGCCTGGCGGGCCACCTCGCAGACCCGGACCCCCACGGGGCCAAGGCGTACACCAGCGAGACCCTGAAGGACTACGTGGCCAAGCGTGGCCGCAACGAGATGCAGACCTCAACCGAGGTCCTGCTTGCCGTGGACGTTCCAGCGGGCACCAACGACGTGATCCGCATGAGTCGCGACGGGATCGCCGGCACCCAGCTCAAGTCGTCTGGGGCCCTCAATCTGAAGCCCTTCGGGGACAGCACTCCCCTGGCCGTCACAGCGGACGCGGTCTCCGACTCCAAGCCGGTGGTGTCCGTGAATGACGGCGGAGCCACCAACCTTCGCATGTTCAAGAACGGCGACATCGAGTCCGCGGGCAAGGTAACCGTCGGCGGAGACGTGGCGGTCTCGGGATCAGTCCTCGCCGGAAACATCGGAACGGCCCGAGTCTTTTCGGGGACCGCCGATCCCGCGTCCCAGGGGGTTGTTCTCAAGCCCGGCGATATCTGGGTTCAGTATGGCAGCTAGTTACAACAAGGTCTTCCTATGGAATGGGACGCGATGGACTGAGTTGCCGAAGAAGATGTGGGACGGGCAGCAGTGGACCGCCAAGCCCCGATTTCGAATTTGGGACGGCGCGGAGTGGATGACCAAGTACCCCGAACCGGTGATGTATCCGACTTACGCGACCGGTAATGGCGGCGCACTGGCCGCGGAGTACCGCACATACAAGCTTCCGGCCGATACCCGGCTCGGTGATTTCGTCGTGTCCATCTGCGCGGCCCGTAGCGCCATGCCGGAGCTGCTCAACCCTGCCGGGAGCCTTACGGCCACCAAGCAGCTCGCCTCGGGTTCCTGGCTGTCCTGCGTCATGTGGAGGTATGACGGGGAATGGGGTCTTCACAACGGAGATTCGGTCAGGTGGAGGATTCCTGGCGGCGGCGATTCCACGGTGGCGAATTACGTCTACCGAAGCGCCGACGCCTTGCACATCCCCATCACCCCATTCCACGAGATCAGGGAGTACAAGGACGCCTACGAGGTTCCCCTCAACTCCCCTGCGGGCAACACATCGCTTTTCGTCGTGCTGACCGAAGCCAAGAACCTCACGAACATCAAGTTCCCCGAAGGCGTGATCTCCCGCAAGAAGATCGACGGAGCGTTCGGAGAGCATCAGATTCTCTTCCACGCCGGCGACACCCCCGGATCAGGCTCCGAATCCTTCGGCAAGGTCCTCTTCGATACGACTGTTCCCGCAGCCGCAGTCATCACGATCAAAATACCTGGCGCAGATGACGGTAAGCCAGTCTGGATTCTCGGCGACTCTACGGCGTCTGTTCTCGGCACCACAACCTATCTTCAGTGAGGTGACATATGGCTAAGCCGAACCTGACTGATTGGTCAGTACGCGAGATTCCGACGCCAGCACTCATGGAGGAACGGGTGTCGGGGCCGCAGAAGTACTTCGCAAAGATGCCCTACCTGTCGTGCCGTGGCGTGACTGCGAACATGGCAGGCACCCGGCCGGGTCAGCGGCTCACTCCGGGAGCAACCCTGGAAGTTCAGTTCGATGCCGAACGGGCTCGCCTCTCTGGATTCTCCACCTCGGATTACAAGAGCTTCACCATTCCCGAGGACGGCATTTACCACGTCCATTTCCAGGCAAGCGTGTGGGGCAAGAGCACCCGTGACGTCGGCGACAACGTGAACGCCTACCTCACCCTGGCCGGCAGCGGAGCCAACGGGAACATCGCCGCAGTCACACAGCAATACGTTCGCTCCGGCTGGTACCAGACAGTTCAAGTGAGCGTTACGGAGTTCTTCCTCAAGGGCCAGACGATTCAGCCGACCGTCTATCTCGATAGCGGGGCGAGCGGAGATTGGTGTGTGGCCGACGGAGAAGTGGACACTGGCTTCTACGCATTTATGATCTCCCCGAACACGGGGGGCTGGCTTGAACGGTCTCCGGGGCCGGCCCCAGACCTGAGCAAGTGGACGGACGGCCAATTCGTCTCCGTGCAGACGATGAACGAACAGACCGTCGGACAGCTCAAGGCGAAGTGGAACCCGCCCAGGATCACTTGCCGCAATACCTCATTCAACATGCAAGGTAACCCGCCCGACAAGAATGCAATCTCGTGGCAGTACATGTACGCCAACGACCAGTTCGAGAAGATCACCATCGGCCCCGGATGGGGTTCCAACACCGGCTTCACGATTCCGCATGACGGAATTTACCTGGTGTCCGTAATTGGCAACGCCAAGATGATGACACCACCTGTGGAGAACGCGCAGTTCGCCTTCCAGATCGGAATCTACAGAAACCTCAGCGACCAGCCGTACATCCTCTTGCAGAGCGGAAATGCTCGAAAAGACCACGAGTCAGGGCTACTCATTAGTGATGTCGCCCGCTTCTCCAAGGGCGATAAGGTGAACATTCGATTCTTCGGCTACACCTCCACTAGTAGGTGGGAGTCCGGACGCTCCGACGGGCGCTGGTGGACTATGGCTTTCACTCACCTGGGACGGGGGACCTATGACACTTAGCTATCCGCAGTGGGGACCTCGCCAGAAGGTGTCCGCTGCCGAATTGAACATCGCATCCGACAACTATAAGACCTTGGTGGACCCGCCGCATATGAGGGCCACCGGAATATCCACGATCACCGATGTGACCTCTGAGACGGTTCTCAAGTGGGACGCGTTGGACACGGCCGGCGGCTTCACCACCAGGGACATGAAGAACTTCATCGTCCCTGTTGAAGGTATTTATTGGATCGCCTGTACGGCCACCATGCACACCCCTTCCACCATGACCGGATATAACACAGCCGGCCTGAGCTTGGCATCAGGCTGGACATACAACGGCATCGATGGCCTGAACGGTGACGTTAAATACATCAAGGGCATGGTGGGGTCAAAGATCAATAAGGGGTATCACAGCACTTCAACCTCGGGCTTGATGTTCCTCAAGAAGGACTACAGCATTTGGGCTTCCGTTCAGGGCGTCGGAGGAGCTTGGCGCAAGGCGGATACCGGCAACCCCGCCACATCGCTTTCGTACCTGTCTGCGGTCCTCCTCTACCCAGACGCCGGACAGTTGTGAGGGCCGCCTGTGAACAACACGACCCTGATACTCGACATATTCGGGCTCGTAGGCATCGCGGCCACCATCGTTGGCGGATTCGTTGTCGCGCGAGCAGCGAAAGAGGCCAAGACTGCCGAGGTGTGGAAGTCTGAGGCCGAAGCACAGAAAGCACGCGGCGACCGGCTTCAGGATGACCTAACTGAGATCAAAGACCGGTTGCAGCGGATCGAAGAGGAGAACAAGCGCCTCGTTCAGATCCTCACCACTATCGACCCCGAGCGGCTATCGCTGCTGCGTCATCGTGAATGAACTAACTAACCACTATCGGTTAGTTCACGCAGGGGCCGTCCAGGCGGGCGGCCCCTTTGTCATGCCCGAAAGGGGGCAACATGAGTCAGGTTTCCAAGGTCCTTTCCATAGCCAAGGGCGAGGTCGGTTACAAGGCGGAGCGCGCTCCGGGCGAGCGCCCGAGCGGCCACCAGAAGTACTCCGGCCAGGTTCCCGGCCTGGAATGGTCGAACTACCAGCCGTGGTGTGCAACGTGGGTCTCCTGGGTCGCCATGAAGGCCGGCGCCGCCGATCTCTTTCCGCGTACCGCAAGCGTGTGGACCGCAATGCAGTGGTTCAAGCAGCGGTCCCAGTGGAGCGAGTTCCCCGCCATCGGGGCTCAGGTCATCTATGGCACCTCGGGCAGCACGCACACCGGCATCTGCTACGCCTACGACGAGACCTACCTCTACACCTACGAAGGCAACACGAGCCTCACCAACGATGCCAACGGAAACGGCGTCATGGCCCGTAAGCGTCTCCGCCGCGACTCCTACGTACACGGTTACGGCCTGCCGGCCTACGCCGAGGGGATCATCACCGCGGACCCGTCGAAGAAGGGCCGACCGGGCTTCACGTTCGCGGCCACCGCTTCGGCGCCGGCCAGCGGCTCGGGCAGCTCCTCAAGCACGAGCAAGTACAAGATCAAGAACGGGCAGACGCTCGGCGGCATCGCGGCCGTGCTCGGTGTCTCCCTGGCGGCGCTCCTGGCAGCCAACCCCGGCATCAAGAATCCGGACGTGGTCCAGCCGGGGCAGGAGATCAACATCCCTGCGAAGCCCAACCCTCCGGCCGAGCCGGAGAAGCCGAAGCCGCCTGTCGACAAGCCTGAGCCGAAGCCTTCAACGCCCCAGACCAGCGGGAGCACCTACACGGTCGCGGAGGGCGACTCGCTCTCCACGATCGCCAACCGCTTCGGGGTCGGCCTGGACCAGCTCATGAGCTGGAATCCCGGCCTGGCCGCCAACCCTCACCTGATCTACCCAGGCCAGACGGTGAAGGTCCGCAGCGGCAAGCACGCGGCCACACCGACCCGCCTGAAGGAGCCGAAGCCCCGTGAGCAGTCCCACTCCTCGAAGGCCATCTCGAAGCCTGTTGCGCCTGCGGTTCAAAAGCCCTCTCAGGATGACCGTCTGGCCCGCATCGAAAAGGAGCTGCGAAAGGTCAAGGGCACGCTCGATGAGGTCTCCGGGAAGCTCGACAAGCTGACTCCGCAGCCCGATCGGCAGCCGACCGAGAAGCCCTCCGAGAAGCCGAGGCCCGAGCCTGCGAAGCCTGGCGTGCCGGTGCCGGTGCCGGCCACGCCTGAGGTCTCGAAGCCCACACAGATCCCCGTCGTCCCCCAGCTCGTCATTCCGACCCCGGAGGTCACTCATGCTCCGTAAGCACGTCGTGCGCCTACTCGGCGCCCTGGCCGCGCTGACACCCTGGCTGGTTGCGCAGTTCCCGGGAATCCCCTGGGAGGCCCTGATCCCGTTCTCTCTGGCCCTCCTCGGCGGTGCCGAGGTCGCACAGCGGGTGGAGGACCAGAAGACCAATGCGGCGCTCTCCGAGCCCTCTCCTGACGAGACCGCTTCGGCAGCACACCTCCGTCTCGCCCTGTACGAGATGGAACACGCTTCCAAGGGTGGGACCTCGGAGGAGTAGCCGAGAATGCCCGTGAATGAATGAACCAACCAAGCGACAATGGTTGGTACAAAGTGAGTACAAAAAAGAGCCGGGGCCCCACGTGGGGCCCCGGCCTTTCGTGTATCCGCTACTCCTTGCAGTTCCTCGTAGTCTCTCCAGGACCACAGTATTATCTGTCAGCCTTGAGCCTCGCTCCTACCCGCTTCAATGGTCAGCGTGAACTTGTCGCCGGTCTCCCGGTCGAGCAGGCTCGCCCGCCAGGCGCCGGTACCGCTCCCGAAGGCATCCACCTGAAACTTGCCGCTCTCGTTGATCAGCTCCGTCAACCGGCAACCGCACTCCCGCGTTCGAGCGCCCTCCAGGTCAGGACTCGGCAGCCACCGATCTCCGTCCTTCACCAGCAGTCCCGCCTCGACCAAGCGGTCCAGGGCCCACCCGGCACGTCTCGGGGTAGCCCGGTTCCCCTCTGGATATGGGGACGGTCCAGGGAACACGCCCAGGGCGTCAATCGCGCGTCGGATGGTCCAGTCACCGCCTTGGGAAACCACGGCAGCACGCAGCCGAGCAAACGGGGTGATTTCTTCGGTCATGTCAACGATTCTTTCAAACGGGGTGAGCTGGTTCGGAGCCCAACATCAGCCCTCCTCCGTCTTGTCCATCTCGATCCAAAGGCCGGGGGCCCAGCGTCGCGCCAGGTCCCCATACCGCCCCTGCACGATGCGGTTGGGCCGTCTCTGTGGCATCTGGCTCGGGCTCACAGCAGCTCAGCCAGGGGGTTCGTGGACGGGTCTTCCCTCTGCGCGGCGAGAGATGCCTTCAACGTCCCCTCCTCCTTTTCCTTAACCGTCTTCTTGGCCGGGGCCTTCTTCACGGCCGGCCGCTTCCGCGGCGCCGGCCGCTCCGTCTGCGGGGGGACGACAGCGAGCTTTGGTCGCTCCTCGGGCTGCTCCTGGTGCCCGCGATCGCCCTGGACCTGGCCACTGCTGGCAGGGTCAACGAACCGGATCACGAATGAGGGGGCGCCGCCCTTCGCTCCCGATCCCTTCCGCTCCATCACCACGTCCGGCATCTTCTCGATGGCGGCCGTCAGCGAGTCAGCGTTGCCTCGGGTGCCGAGCGACCGGAGGATGAGCGTGCGGGTTGCCTCTCCACCGAAGCGCTGAAGCGACTCCCGGACGATCTGCTCCACCGACTTCATCTGTCGGCCCGTCCCGGCCTGAGCCTCGTTGATCAGCTTCTCCGTGCACGCCATGCTGTACTCGATCATGGCGTGCGCGGCCTTCCAGGCCCGGAGCGGAATCACGGTCTTCCGCTCGGCAGCGGTCAGCAGGCACGCGATACGAAGAAGGTTCTCGTCCCCACGCTCGATGAAGCACGAGACGGCCTCCGGCAGCGACGCACACCGGTCATCGAACTCCAGACGGTACGCGTCGTGCATCTTCGCCGCCTCCGGCGACAGCTCCATTTCCCGGACCTTCTCACGCGCCCACCGGTACGCCCTGGTGAGCGCCGGCGTCTCCTTCACCGCGTCGAGAGGTCGCTTCACTTCCGAGGGCAGGTTCTTGGACTTCTCCACGATGAAGTGCGGGATGCGGTTGAAGGCGCCACCCAACGCGACTTCGGGCTTCACCAGCGGTGCCCAGCGGCCCGGCTGGATGTGCGCGTGGTAGCCAAGCAACGGGCGCTCGATCCGCTGCTCCTCGCGCTTCCCACCCTTGCCCTTGGTGGTGTTGACGACGGGCACGCCGTCCCAGGCGTTGATGAGCTGATCGTGGTAGGTGGCATCGCGATTGGCCCGCTTGAGGACGGAAGCCCATTCGTCTTCCGCGATCATCACCCGACTGTCCCGACCGTCCTCGGACGTCAAGGACTCCTGCTCGACCTCGAAGAGGGTCGTCACGAGTGCAGGCCCGCTGGAGATACCCTTCCGGCTCCGGGTAGAGAGGAACGCCCCGATGCTCGGGTCCACGATGGCTCGCGCCGTGGCGAGCGCGAACCCCTTCCGTCCGATCTTGGATCGCCCCACCAAGGCCGACCAGAACACGGTGGGCCTTCCGTTGGGCTGGAGGACCTGACCGTTCACTGCGGCCGACCACAGGGACAGGGTGGCCGCGTACACCCCGATCGGGTCCGCTTCGGTGTGAGGCATGGCCGCCGCGACCGCCTTACCCAGGGGACCGTACTGCATCTCCTTGAACGTGCTGCTCACTCGTACGTCTCCTTTCAGGCCGCGACAGCGGCAGGGGTGGCCTCAAACAGGTCAGCGAAGTAAACCCTGAAACGGTCCGCGTGCTCCTGGCACAGGTCGTAGCTGACCGACCCTATCGTCAGCTCCTCAACTCCCGCGCAGTTTTGGCCCTTTACCGCACAGGCATCACACGTGACTTGCTCGATCATCTTCCTTGCCATCTTGATCCCTCTCTCCGATGAGCCATGAAGAGGGGCCGCCGTAGCGGCCCCTCAACAGAGCTGATCGGTTATGCGTCCCGCTTCTTGCACCGCACGGCGTAGGCGTACCGACCGAAGGCGGTGATCTCGTCATTGGCGTCGATGAACTCGAAGTTGCGGAGTCGTCCGCCAGAGGTGCCGAGGCCCTTGATCTTCCCGTCCTTGCCGGTCGGCAGATCGCCCGAGAGCTGGCCCAGCACCGTGAGGTTGAAGTCAGTCAGGCAGTGGACCCGCTCAAGGAGCGTCATGTCCTCGATGCGGGCCGTGCGCTCGCACCCCGAGCCCTCGCGCTTGCCCCAGTTCTTCTCACGCCCACCGGGGACGGGAAGCGCCCGGTAGTGCTTGGCGGCCTCCTCTTCGCTCTCGATGACGTCGGCATGCGAAATCGCGACAGGAGCGACCGGAGGGACCAGAGCGGCCTTGCCCATGGCTTGCCGGTAGGCAGTCTGGATGTTCTCGGGGATGCGGCCATGGCCGCTGACCTCGTAACCGTTGTCCCGTGCCCAGGCCCTCACTGCCCGCGCGTCCAGGGCGTCACGGTTCTTGGCAGGCTTCCCGCTGGCCTCGCCCTGGGCCCTCCGGCCGGCCTGCATGTACGGGGACAAGATCTTGCGAAGCTCCTGCTCGTTCTCTCCCGTCAGGTCGATCTCGAACGAGGCCCCGTCAAGTCCGAACGAAACCGTCTGGATGATGCCGGGTTCGGCGCTCTCCGTGCCGTCGAGGTCGTCAACGTGAACAACGAGAACCTTGGTAGCCATGACTGGTTGCCCTTCTCTGTGGGTGGGTTGGTGTGACCGACCGGCCATGGAAAAGGCCCCGACCGATGTCGGGGCCTCACCAAAGCTGCTCGGATGTCAGCCGTACTGCTCCTCGTACATGACAGTCTCAGCCGCGTGCAGTCGCGCCAAGACCTGACTGACCAGGTTGGCGGGGAAGTCCAAGTAGCTGTGTTCCTCTTCCGCTCCGCACGTGAAGTGGGTGGGCGTGTCGTTTCCGGCAATCGTGAAGTGCGCGGCGCCCTCCTCGTCCGTCCAGATGTCCAGCCACAGCGGCACAGTCATTTCGAGAAAGCTCTCGCAGCCATCGACGGGGCAGGGGTATCGGGTCAGGTTCTCGCTCATCTGGCGGGGGGCCTTTCGTATCGTAATGATCTGCACTTCATCCGCCCGTTCCACCGTGCCCGTGTAGGCAATGGCGATCATCGGGGGAAAGTCTTCCAGTGGATTCCGACCTTCTTCGAGAATCCAAGACCGGGATATCGGGGTGTCCTCACCCTGCAGGCGGAACTCAACATGCCAGCGCTCGGTGCCGTCCATCACTGCTCCCCCGAGCCGATGATCGGGGCAGCCGCCCGCAGGGGCTCGACCAGGGCCACGTTTTCGTCGGCTGTGCTCACAGACCCACCTCGTACGGTTGGGCCGCGAAGAACTTCATGTGCAGTGCCTTGACCTCCTTCCGCCTTTCCTGCCGCTCCGGTCGGTTAAGGGTGCCGGGCAGCACCGCAACCGCGCGGTCGATCAGCAGGTGTGGCGAGCGTTTCCGGATGTGGACGGCGCATCGCTCGCACGCGGTCCACGCGTCCGCGAATACATGCGTGACGGGCCCGTCGAACATCAGGATGGCTTTGGCCGTCTCGAAAGCAGTCGAGGGGTAGTCTGCGGAGCAGAAGTCACAGATCCCCCGGAGTCGGCCGGGGTCCTTGGGTACCGGCACGGGATCGTGGTCCCACTCCTTGCCGACCCAATTCGGGTGCCCGTAGGTGACCGTGCCCAGTGCGAACGACTTGAACGGTTCGAGAGGCGTACAGCAGGTATCGCACATCTTCGGCTTGAACATCACATCACCGCCCGAGCATCTGCGATGACCTCATGCCTGGTGCTGACGTACGCCTCAGCAGCTCGTTGCACGAGAGCGGCCGTCACTGTCGGCTTGTCGTGGAAGCGCGAGCGGCTAACGTGCTCTCCGATTGCATCAAACAGGTGGGTTATCGCTCGCATTCGAGTCCGCACGTTGTCGTGGTGGGCGGCATCCTCCGCCGCATCCAGTACGGAGCCTTCAAGCTCCATGTAGTCCTTCATGCGGCTCACTTGCTAGCCCCTTTGCTCCACTCGTTGAACTGCTGCTGCACCAGGCCCATGACTCGGTTCATGGTCGGTTCGTCACGCCAGAACTGAACTCGGCTCGCCCGGCCGATCCAGTACAGTTCGCGGGCGGTCAGGACAAACGACCCGTCAGGGTCCGCCGTCTCAAGTACCTTCCACGCGACCCAAAGGCCGACTTCCGCCTCTTCCGTGACACAGACTCGGCGAGCGGCTGCAACCGCGTTGTAGAGGCTTTCTCGTGCTCCGTCATCGAGCTTGAATCTGATGCCTTCAGAACCGGTCATCATGCGTTCCTTTCAATCGGGCCTAGGTGGTTCCTAGAGGCTCGACAACAGGGGCTCACATCCCAACTTGAGCCCCTGAAGTCCAACCGCTAAGCGTCAGCAGCTAGCGTGGAGGAAATGCCACGTTCCCCTGCCCTCGTAGAGCGCGACTTCGCCGTTAAGGAGTCGGTCCTGAGCCTCGCTCATTGCGATGGCCCGCATGTGGTCGCGATACTTCTTCGGCAGACCCTCCCAGTAGTCGTCTTCCTTTTCCAGGATGTAAGCGGCGTAGGCGTTCTCCTCCGGGCCTATTTCTTCCTCAACCGTTCCAATGAAGTGGTCTTCACACGTCTCGTACAGATCTTCCGCGCTCACCTCCATTCCGTGGAAGTGCGCGACCACCACAGCAGGGAAGTCATCGAGCGCAAGCGCGATCAAGTGGAGATCATCGATCTCCTCGTACTCTCCGAGCTTGATGCCGCCAAAGTCGTCGTAGTCATGGATGGCGTACTCTTCCGCGCCAGGTATCGGGGACGCGGCCAACATGAGCTGGATTTCACGGCGAATCGAATCCGGGTCCTGCGTGGCGTCAATCCATTCGCCGTGACGTATGCCTAGGTTGTAGGACGCGAGGCACGCAGCATAGATCTGGCGCATGAGGCTAGCTCCTGAGCTTCCGAATGTCTTTGAGAGGGATCACGTGAATGTCGTGCGAGCGGTCAATCGGCTTATTGTCGTAGCCACCTTGAATGACTGCGTGCGTGATGTTGTCGCGCTTCATCTTGGGTACGCCGTAGATGACGCCCCGGATCGTTCCCGAAAGCCCGTTCCCGTACATCGAGCGGAACTCGACGCGCAGACCGATTTCGACGGCGGCCGGGCTCACCACCCCGCCCACCAAGCCCGGACCTCTTCCGGGTCCTCGTCGTAGCACTCCTGGATCACTTCGTCCAAGGTGTAGTGCGGGTTATCCAGAAGGGTCATGACCGCGTTGACGACCATGTTCATAAGGTCGGTATCCCGCTCACTCTTGGCGAGTTCATCGGCCACCAGGTCCACACCGCTATTGACCGCTTTGGATATGTCCTCACGGGTCCACACGTAGACCTGCTCGTGAACGTCACCGGCCAGCCCCGCCGCGTACTCGCCCACGTTGATCACGTCGGAACCGATCGCGCGGGCGATCTCTTGAGCCATCGTCATTGGGGTTACTCTCCGTCTCGAACGAGAGGGGCGTGTCCGTGCATGACCGCGACGCGGGAGAGATAGAAAGCGACCTCTTCCCCGAACAGCTCGTCCGCTTTGTCGTCGGCTTGATCGAAAGCGTCAGAAGCATTGGACGCCCACAGATGAAATACAACTGGTTCGTCTTGACCAAAAGCACGTACGTTGTCCGCGCCTGACTCCCACCAGTCGGACACCCAGTCCATGACGACCGTGTAAGGCCGGTCACACCCCCGGCCGGCCTGAGCCTGGGCCTGGAACTCCCTCAGGAGCGACCGGAGGAGTTCGCGGTGATCCGGGCCGGTGCCCTTTAGGAGCCACTGACACTCATGCAACTTGATCCGCTGGATAGCGTCGCGGAGGACTTTGGAGGCAACGGATTCGTCTACCAGCTCCGGGCAGACATGCCGCTCGTTTTCCCGCATCACTTACCACCCACCTTTCGTGTCAACCCTCATCGATTCTGAGAGTCCATAGACAGGCTCACATCCCAACTTGTGAGCCTGCCTAAAGCCACTCAGCCCTTAATCGACCGTACTCGCATCGTGTGGTAGGGGTCGTTCAGCTCCCAATCCCCGTGCGCATCGCAGTAAGCCGAAGGCAGCCAACGGCGGTCGCCGTACCGCTCCATATCGATCCAGCGTGTTGCCGCTTCATCACAACCCATTTTGTAGCAGCCGATACGGCCATCCGGGAGCGCCGCCCCCGTGTGCTGAGCCCCGCTCTTATTCGTCTGCTTTCCCATGGTTAGTTCCCCTCTCCTGCGGACGGCCAAACCGTCCCGACCTTGAATGACGCGCCGCTCGGTGCGACGATCCGGACGTGTCCGCACAGCGCCCCAGGGGAGCGGTTCACGCGCCACTGTGCGGCCCTCTTGGCTTCTTCGAAGGTCCAGTACGTCATCCCATATCTCAACACCTGGAAGACCCCTTCAGAGTTCTCCATGTTTACCGTGATCACGTACCTAGAGTCAGGGTTATCCACTGCCCTGACAGCCTCGATCATCTGCCTCACTTCATCATCGGAATACCCGTATCCAGAACGCTCATTGTTGTGGCTCACGATGATGTCTCGGATTGCATGGTGCGCCATGTGGTCCATGTCAGGCCCCCATCTTTGTGCCGTGCGGCCAGCGGATCGGGTAACAAGTCAAACAACCGCGCTGGATCTCCCGAAGATCAGATGCGGTCGGGTACAGACTCATATGCCGAAGGCTGTTTACATATTCCGGGATGCACTCGCAGTCGCCCTCCTGCTCATGCTCCGCACAGTCGTAACAGACCCGATCGCTCGGGGGGTATCCATCCATCTTGAGCCACGCAGAACAGTCCATGCATTGGCTGTATCCGAGTGAGGCCATCGCGCCTTCCGCATCCCAGCTTGAACAGTTCCGGCAATGAGGAACCTCCGGCATTACCCGGATCAAATCATCGGCCTCTACTCCTTCAGGTAGATCGTAGAGAGAATCAATCATGGCGCAAGCGTTGTCCCATTGCAGATCAGACAGCCGCTCGTCATCCAAGACCGCATAATCCGCGAGATGGCACGCGATGCTGTCAGCTACCGAGTGCCCTGCCGGGTTGGATGCGTCCCACACAATCCAGCCGTTCACCTCGTGGGTCTCCACGCCAGCAGCCTTGAATGCCGCGCGTGTCGCTTCCGCATTGACCCGGACTGGGTTCTCTTGACAGTCGCAGTTGTAGTAGCCGAACGGGCGGTAGTCCTCCAAGGGTTCGCCGGTACCGTCATCAACAATGCCGAACCCGGCCCAGCACATCCCCCGCGCGTCTTCAGCCATTTCGTCAAGGCTGTACCCATATTCCAACTGACGCTTTGCGCAGTCTCTCGCGAAGTCATTGAACTTCACGTCGAGGATCACAGTCATGATCTTCCCTTTGCTTGTCGCTCCGCCTGCTGCTAGAGCGCCATGCCCATGCCCCCGTGGATCACATCCCAACTTGAGGGCATGAGTAAAGCACGCTACCGCCGGGCTACGTCGGCAATCACTTCGATTCCTTGGGACGCGATCCGGCCTGCTGGCACAGATTTCCCGCGCCGTCCTCGATCATCTTTGCCCCATCCTCGTACGTAACCTCTCGACAGAGGCCGTCAAGAAACCCGTCATTGAAGGCGGCCACCGGGTCCACCTTGACGTGTCGCGCGCCCCCATAGAGGTATCCCCCTAGGAACGCGATCCCACTGAAGATGACTGCCGCAATGACTAGCAACAGACGGGTTACCCCATGCATCCCGTATGCCTCTCTCTGCTGGTATCAGAACCCTTTCTGATACTCACCCCCACACACCCACTCTCAGACGCTTAAAGACGCACCTTGGGTCGTTGCTCGCGGCTTTGCCCCTGTGCGCTGGACACGTCATATTGATTGGGTGTGTGAGAGTCAATCTCAGATGGTCACGGGGGTAGCTTCCCCGCTAGCTCAAATGTCTGACCTATCCATTTCGGGCCGGTCATTTCCCGCTATCAGCTCACGTAACGCGCCGCTCATCGCAGGATTCACCCCGCTCCGGTACGCGCTCGCTCCAGGGTTATTCGCTTCACCCTGTGTGGCGTATGTGATGTCCCTAGTCGGTATCCCTGTAAGCCCTGTACGGGCTCTTGCACAGAGACCTAGCACTAGTTCCTAGGTGGGTTTGGGATCGGCTCTCCGTAGAGCCTTTCCGTTCGCTGTACGCATCCCCGGTTACTGATCCCCCTTTCCGCATCCTCACTTAGTGAGGGGTACTCGGGGCGCTTCCCTGCGGGGCGTCCTTGCGATGACCTAAAGATGTCACATCCCAACTTGCCGCGCAACGTCATGGACACATCAATGCACATCAGCAACACAACACCATCCCTTTTGTTTCAATGGAGACGCGCGCGATTGCATGAGATGCGAAACATAGTCAATACGCATCGAAGTTGCATGGGTCACATCCCAACCACGAAAATAGCCCGATGCTGCATACATCCCACCATTACGCAAGGGTCTTTCGTCTATTAATAATGTGGCGCTAGTCACGCACTCATGGGGCTGTTCAGGCCCTACATGTGTCCCACGTCACGCCCGTGGGGCGCTACACCCGTCAGCCGGTACCCACGAATGAGGCGGATGTCACAGCCCAACCTGACGGCGGACCGAGCGCACGGAAATGCAAGCTTCGGAATAGGTATGTCGTTACACTGCGTCCCCGTCTCATTACATCCGGAATAAGGTTAGTTCATTCACCTTGAAAGATATTCAGCGCTAATCGCAATGCCATGGCGGATGCCTGGATTCATGCATGCCTAATGCATGCATGAAATAACCCTAATACAATGCATGACACATATACGGGGGTAATGCCTGTGCATTCATTCAAAGGACCCACCAGGGGTGCCTTCCTTCGGTCATGTACGGGTATGAACGAACCACTCCGTCTCGCCGATGTGCACCATCAGCCGGCCGCGGCTAATCCTGCGGCTCCTCCTTCGGGGTCCTTGAGGGCCCAAACGCCCTCGCAGGGGTGATCCGGGTCACTCTTTGCCGATTCTTCGTCCCCTACTTCTCCAGGTGACACCGACATTAATAGTGAGGGGGGTTATATCCCCCGAACGTTCTCCCTAGGTCCGGCGTCGCCGGCCAGCTCCAGGTCTTCAGGCCGAGCCACCCTCCTCGAAGGGGGTGGAGGCATGAACCTTGACGTGAGAATGAATGAACCAACCCTGGTACATACGTAGATACAAAAAGGTCCCTCGCCACCGATACTGGCGAGGGACCCACAGCAGGGCGCTATCAGTTGTCGAACGTTGGGGTTGTGCTATCACGTGCGCTGGATACAGTCTTGATCATCACGGGACGGCTGGGGGCTGATCCTGGGTCGCTCAAAGGGGTGAAGGTGGGCTGCTTCGGCGGGGGCAGGGGACGCGTGGACTCCCCGAGCTGGGCCATGACGGCGTCGCGTATGTGTGCTGGGGCGTCAAGCAGCATCTCGGCGAGGGCCCTGGTCGTTTCCACTGGTGTCCAGCCTCCGAACGGTCGTCACGTGGTAGCGTCCTTAGGCTACGACGCGATGAGCACGGCGGCCGAGGAGTCCAAGGACGCGCAGCGCCACATGCCCAAGGCGATCGTGTACTCGCTCGCCATCTCGATGGTGCTCTATGTGCTGGCCTGTCTGGTGCTGACCGGCATGCAGCACTACTCCGAGATCGACAAGGAGAGCGGCTTCTCGACGGCGTTCAAGTCGGTGGGGATGTCCGGCATCGCGGATGTGATCGCGGTGGGCGCGATCATCGGCATTCTGACGGTGATGTTCACCTTCATGCTGGGGGTGACCCGGGTGTGGTTCGCCATGAGCCGCGACGGGCTGCTGCCGCACTGGTTCGCCAAGACGCATCCGACGCGCCATGTGCCGACGCGGGTGACCTGGATCGTCGGAGTGGCGTCGGCGCTCATCGCCGGCTTTGTGAAGATCGGGGAGGCGGCGGAGCTCACCAACATCGGCATTCTGCTCGCCTTCGCGGTGGTCTGCGTCTCGGTGATCGCCCTGCGCTACCGACGGCCGGAGCTGCACCGGGAGTTCCGCTGCCCGTGGATGCCGTTCGTGCCGGCGGTGGGCGTCGCGGCCTCGATCTGGCTGATCACCTATCTCGCCTGGCAGACCTGGGTGCGGTTCGCGATCTGGTTCGCGATCGGCCTGGTCGTCTACTTCGCCTACTCCTACCGCAGGTCGGAACTGGCCAAGGCGGAGCGGGCGGCGAGCACGGGCGGGGGCGAGGGACGCCACCGTAAGGGCTGAAGCGCGGCCGTACGGGGCGGGCGTACGAGCCCGGGGCGCGGCCGTACGGGCTCGGGCGTACGAGCCGGGGTGCCGCGCCGTGTCGAGGGCGCGGCACCCGGTCGCGTCGGGGCGGGCCGACGAGGGCCCGGCCGTCGGAGGACGGTCAGGCGGAGTGGTTCTGCGTGGCCCAGAACTCGTCGAAGGACATCTTGCCGTCACCGTCGCCGTCGGCCTTGTTGATGATGGCCTGCGCGACGGTCTCGGTCACGAAGGGGTCGCCGAGCTGCGCCATCACGCTCTTGTACTCGGCCGCGCTGATGAGGCCGTCCTTGTCGAGGTCGTACCGGTCGAACGCCGTCCTGGCCGCCTGGATGTCCGCCACGTGAACTGCCCCTTCGATGCGTGTGGTGCGGGTGTTGCGTGTAGAGCGCAAGCTGCGCACACATTAGCCGATCAATTCGGGCGGCCGTCCTACAGCCGGGTCCAGGTGAAGGCGACCTTGTCGCCCGCCTTCAGCTTGAACTGGCAGCCGCCCACCTCGGTCGGGGTGCCGTTCACGGAGATGTTCCAGTACGCGGAGGAGTTCTGGGTGTCCCCGGCGATGCGGGTGACGAGGTAGTCGTCGAACGAGGCGTACCAGACGCCGTCCCAGGTGAAGCCGTTCTTCCTGGCGGCGTCGTCGAGCGCCGCGGTCGGGGTGGCGCCGGGGGTCGGGTCGGCGTCGCCGTTGGTGCCGTCGCAGGTGTGGGTGCCACCGGAGGCGGTGGTGACCGCGTGCCCGGTGGTCTGGACGCTGCCGTTGAAGACGGTGCCGGTGGCGCCGGTGACGGTCAGCTGCACGGAGATCGGTGCCGCGGCCGCCGGGGCGGCCTGCGCGGTGGCCGCGGGGGCGGCGGCCGCGAGGACCAGCCCGAGGGCGGCGGCGAGCACGGCGGCGCGGCGGGGCAGGGTGCGGAGCATCAGGTGCTGTCCTTTCGAGGCGTGTACGAGCTGTCGAGCGGCGAAGCAGGAAGAGGCGCGGGGGGCTGGGGGCTGGGGGGTCAGCGGGTGCGCCGGCGCAGCCGTGCCACGGCCACGGCGCCACCGCCGGCCAGCAGCAGGGCCAGGGAGACCGCGGCCAGCGGCAGGGCCGAGGCGCCGGTGGCCGCGAGGGCCGGGCCGCCCGCGCCCCGCCCGGCGGAACCGGCGGAACCGGACGAACCGGAGGAGGAGAGGGAACCGGAGGAGTACGTGGCGCCCTGGGAGCCGGTGGAGGTGGTGCCGCCGGAGGCGCCGGCCGTGGCCGGGGAACCGCCGGAGCCGGTGCCGGCCGTGCCCGAGGCACCGGCCGCGGTGGTGCCGCCCGTGCCCGGGGTGCCCGCCGTGCCCGCGGTCGTGCCCGTACCGGCGCTGCCCGTGCCGCCGCCGGTGCCCGTACCGCCCGCGCCCGTCGTACCGCCGGTGCCACCACCCGTACCGGTGCCGCCGGTTCCACCGGTGCCGCCGGTCGTGCCGTCGCCGGTTCCGCAGACGATGGGCAGCAGCTCGGGCCGGGAGCCGGCGGCCTTGATGCCGCCCAGCGCCTGGCCGGCGAGGGCGGGGATGACCTGGGCGGTGGCGCGCAGCGTGGAGACGTTGACGACCGGCTTGGTGTAGCCGACCGCGCCCCGGTCCTCCTGCTTGGCCGCGCAGCCGAGTTGGAGCGTGAGCAACCAGTTCACGCCCTTCGCCGCCTCGGCCTTGCGGCCGCCGGCGGTGAGCGCCTGGACGGCGAGGGCGGTGCTGTTGGCGTTGCCCGCGCCGCCGGCGGACACCCCGAAGCTGCCGTCCTGGTTCTGCGTCCCGGCCAGCCAGTCCAGGGCGAGGGCCGCCTCGGCCCCGCGGCCGGCCGCGTACAGCGCCTGGACGGCCATCCCCGTGCTGTCGGCGTCGGCCGTGCAGTCCTCGGGCTTCTGCGGGGGGTCCAGCCGGATGGGGAAGCCCCCGCTCGCGCAGCGGGTCCCGGCCAGGAAGTCGACGGCCTTGGGCGGCACGGCCGCCGCGCGGGCGAGGGCCAGCACGGCGAGGGACTGGTCGAACTGGTTGGACGGGGGCGCCTTGGGGCCGGTGCCGGTGAACCGGCCGTTCTCCTGGAGCCGGTCGAGCAGCAGCCGAACCAGGTTCCGGCCGCCGAACCGGGCGGGGTCGCGGTCCTGGATGCCGGCCACCAGCGCCAGCTTGGCGGTGGCGCCGGGCTTGACGGTGTCCTTGTCGCCGTCGGTGATGTAGGCGCCGGCGTGCTCGGCGAGCCAGTCGGTCGCCCGGTTGGCCGTGGTGCCGCCGGTGCGGGTGGCGGCGAGGCCCATCACGATGTCGGCGGTCAGGCCGTAGTCGTCCCGCTTGGCGTGGACGCCGTCGACGAGTTGGGACGCGGCCCAGGTGGCGGCGGCCTCGGCGGGCGACAGCTGCCATACCGGCGGCGCGGCCGGGGCGGCCGGCGCCGGGCCGACGTCGCCGGCGTGGGCGGTGCCCGGCGCCAGCAGGGCCGTGGCGAGCAGCGCCCCGGTCAGTGCGGTGGCCGCGCCGTGGCGCGGTCTCGGAATGGGTGGCATCGGAGGGTCTCCTGTGCGTAAGTCAGCCGCGCTGGGCGGCGGTGAAGGTGACGGGGGCTTCGAAGGCGGCCCGCCGGGAGGCGCGGCGCAGCGCGGCCAGCACGGCCGGTCCGACGAGCGCGATCGCGACGAGGTTGGTGAGGGCCCGGCCGGTGTCCCAGCCGAAGGTGGAGGTGGCCAGGGAGTGGAGGAGGAAGGTGTGGAGGTTCTCCAGGACGGGCGCGCCCGGCACATAGGACAGCTGGGTGCCGGTGCCGGCGGAGAACGGCCAGAACCACATGTTCATCAGAAGGCCGAACGCGTACGCGCTGAGCACCCCGTAGCAGGCCAGCATGGCGAGCTCGGCCCGGCCGGACACCCGCCGGGGCAGCAGTCCGGCGCCCAGCCCGATCCACGCGGAGGAGATCATCTGGAACGGCAGCCAGGGGCCCACGCCCGCGGTGAGGAGGGCGGAGGCGAACAGCGAGATGGCGCCGAGGGCGAAGCCGAAGCCGGGGCCGAACACCCGCCCGGCGAGGATCAGCAGGAAGAACACCGTCTCGATGCCGGCGGTGCCGGCGCCCAGCGGGCGCAGCCCGGCGTTGACCGCCGAGAGCACCCCGAGCAGCGCCAGGGCCTTGGTGTCGATGCCGCCGGAGGACATCTCGGCCAGGACGACGGCGAGGATCACGGGCATGGCCACCACGAAGACCAGGGGCGCGTCGGCCGCGTGGGCCGTTCCGCCGGGCGCGGGGGCGACGAACAGCGGCCAGAGGAACATGGCGAGGCCGGCGGCGCTCGCGACGGCGAGCACCAGGGCGGTGCGGGGGCCGATCCGCAGGGCGGTCGCCCGGTGCGGGGTGCGGGGCGCCGGTTTTTCGGGTTCTTCGGGTCCTCCGGGCAGCGGAGGGGACACGGGCGCCGTGGTCACGCGGTCGCCTCCTGGGGTCGTGCCGCCGGGGCCTGCCCGGCCCGCTCGGCGTCCGGCGTCCGGCCCTCCGCGGCCTTCGCGGCCTCCAGCGCCCGGCCGACCTGGTCGGGGGTGAGCCACGGCTGCGGCGCCAGCACCTTGGCGACCTGGGGGGCGAAGGCCGGGGAGGCCACGACCACCTCGGCCGTGGGTCCGTCGGCGACGATCTCCCCCTCGGCCATGACCAGCACCCGGTCCGCCGCCCCCGCCACGAACTCCACGTCGTGGGTGGCCACCACCACGGCCCGCCCCTCGGCGGCGAGCCGCCGTACGGTCTCGGTGAAGCGCTGCTTGGCGTGGTAGTCCAGGCCGCGCGTGGGCTCGTCGAGCAGCACCACGCCCGGGGCGGCGGCCAGTTGCACGGCGAGGACGAGGGCGAGCTTCTGGCCCTCGGACAGGTCCCGGGGGTGGCGGTCGCCGGGGATGCCCGGGGCGAGGGAGTCGAGCAGCGCGCGGCACGCCCCCGGCCGGGCGCCGGACTCGCGGTCGCCCTGGGCGCACTCGGCGTCGACGGTCTCCAGGTAGAGCAGGTCGCTCGCGGTCTGCGGCACCAGGCCGACCAGGGCGCGCGCCCCGGCCGCCGAGGCCCGGCCCGGGTCCCGCCCGGCGACGTCGACGGTGCCCGAGCGGCGCGGCCCGGAGCCCTGGAGCGCCCAGAGCAGCGAGGACTTGCCGGAGCCGTTGCGGCCCATGAGGGCCACCACCTCGCCGCGCCGCAGTTCCAGCCCGACCTCGCGGACGGCGATGGTGGCGCCGTACCCGACCACGACCCGGTGGGCGCGCAGGGCGGGTTGGGCCTCGGCCCCCGGGGACGCGGCGGATCGTGGGG